>CAZAYR010000024.1:0-24803 GCA_964489365.1 uncultured Salinarchaeum sp. | reverse complement strand
CGAGGATGGTCCAGGAGATCATCATGCCCGGCGGGAACGACCACCACCACGCCTCGAGGAGCTTCCCCGAGTCGTAGGCGTTCCGGATCATAACCCCCCACGAGGGGACGAACGGGTTGAGGAACCCGAGGAACGCAAGCCCCGCCGCCAGCAGGATGGAGATGCCCATCCCGAGCGCGAGGAACAGGACGATCATCCCGACCATGTTCGGCAGGATATGGTTGAGGATGATGTAGAGGTGCCCCGCCCCGCCCGCGCGGGATGATCGCACATAGCTTCGCTCCTTGATCTGGAGCACTTGCGAGCGGAAGATACGGGAGTTCCCCCGCCACAGGAGGACACCGATGAGGAAGATCGTCGTCCAGAACCCGATCCCGAGGAACCCCATCAACACCACCGCGAAGGGGATGAAGGGGATGCCATAGAGGATGTCGACGAGCCGCATCAACGATTCATCGACCCACCCCCCGAAGTACCCGGCCGTCGTGCCGACGGTCAGGCCGATCGAGACGATGATGAGTCCGCCGAGGATCCCCGTGATCAACGTCGGACGGGCGCCGTAGATCACCCGTGACAGCACGTCACGTCCCCCGTCGGTGGTCCCGAGGAGGTGATCACTCGAGGGCGCTTCCAGTCGACGGAGGTCGCCGTTGGCGTCGTAGTGGCGGACGTGGTAATCGTAGGGCATCAACTGATCCCCCAGGATCGCGAGAATCGCCACGAAGAAGAGAAACAGGAAGGCCAACTGAATCAGCCTGTTCTCACGGACCTGCGAGATGAACTCCGCGATCCCTTCCACGAGGGGGTTATCGCCGACGCGTTCGCCGATGGAGCCGATCAATTCACGCGCGGAACTCTCTGAGGCACTTCCCATTGCGTATCGTAATTTGTGTTCGCGTATTCTGCCTTACGCTGCGATCGAGCCTAGTAGCCTTCGGGAATGTCCTCGACGCACGGCCATTCGTCGGGATACTCCATCGGGGATTCGCCCTGCGGCCACGGGGGCGTGAGGTCCTTGTCCGGCGGATAGCGCAGCCGGTCGTCGTCGTCCCACGTGTAGCCGGCCTCCCGGAGCGTCTCGCGGGCGGCCTCTTCGCTGCCCTCGGCGGCCGGGGAGATCTGGGTCATCCCTTCGTCCGGGAATTCCGGGTTGGTCGAGGAGAAGATATTCGCATAAAGCATCGGTTCGGAGTCCCCGTGGGTGACGACCTCGCTCATCTCTCGCCGGTCGAGAGCCTGCGAGCCCGCAAGCCGCATCTCCCGGAACTGGAACGGCGGGAAGCTCATCTGCGGATACATGTGATAGGCGGTGAAGGCCTCCCCGCGATGGGTGTGGATGTGATCCATCTCCGCGAGATCCCGGATCTGCGTCGCGTTCGGGGTGGTGTAGATCGAGAGGTTGCCCTGCTCGAAGTCCCGGTTGGCCGCCTGCGCGTCGGTGTAGGCCTGCAAGCGGAGATTCTGGTTCGGGGTCTCGTGGTGGCCATCGAACGGCGTGAGGCTCGCGAACCGTTCGACTTCGAACGTATCGAGCTCGTACGGGCCCGACCCCACCATCTCGTCCGTGTTGAAGTTGATCTCGGGGAGGTTCTCGAAGTTATCGTCCAGCTTCGGGTCCCAGAGGTCCTTCTTCAGAATCCCGAAGCCGGTAATGTCGCCGCGCTGCATGAACACGGGCGTCGGTGCCGGGAAGTTGAACTGCACCGTCTTCTCGTCGATGACCTCGATCGAATCGATCTGCCAGGTCGGCTCGGCACCCACGTAGTTGTCGTACGGGCTGTAATAGAGGTCCCAGGTGAACTTCACGTCCTCGGCCGTGATCGTACTGCCGTCGTGGAAGACAGCGTCACGGATCGAGATAGTGACTTGCTGGAAGTCGTTCTCGACTTCGAACTCATCCGCGAGCACCGGCACGCGCTCGTAATTCTGGTCGATCCGGAAGAGCGGGGAGTGCACGAGATTCGCCCAGTCGGTATGACTGGGATGCGTGATCATCGGGAAGTTCAGCGTCCGGAGGACGACGGCATCCACGTTGATCGAGGGGGTCACATCCCCCGCCGCCTCCATGTTCGTCCGGAAGTCGTAGTTGTAGCCGCTGAGTCCCTGCTCGCCGAGCAGGTCCTCGTCGGCCACGACCTGGTTCGTGTTGATGGCGTAGTACGATCCGAACGGCATGAGGAGCCACTGCCCGACGTCCGCCGAGAAGACCTGTTGGGCCTCGGTGGTCGCCTCCTGGAAGGCATCCTCGCTGGTCGCGAACCGGGCGTCCTCCATGAGATTGGAGTACTCGCAGTTCGCGTAATGGGTCGGGTTGAACCCGTCGACGTCGCCCGCGTACTGGATGTGGTACAGGTCGCCGAGCGTGGTCGGATCCAGATTCCCCGGGTTGGGGCTGTTCCCGTCCGGATAGAGATGGGCGTTTCGCGAGTCCGAGGTTCGCTCCTCGTAGAGCGTGATGAATTCCTTTGAACCGATGTTGACCGGGACACCGAGGCGTTCCTCGATGTTGTTCGAGGCGATGTCCGCGATGTCGGCCAGGGACGCGGTGTAATTCCCGAGACCCGCGAAGTATTCGATGGTCAGCTCGGGGACGCGCTCGCCCTGCTCGCTGGGGTCCCCGTCGCTGTCGGCATCCGAATCGCCGTCGTCGTTATCTCCGGAGTCGCCGGAGTCGCCGGAGTCACCATCATCGTCGCCGAGACACCCTGCGAGCGAAACCGCCCCGCCGCTCGCCAACGCAGCGAGGTACGCGCGCCTGTCAATATCGTGCTCCGTGGTGGTCCGCACCATGGACCTGCTGGTCATTCCCGGCACAAATACTTTCGGAAGCGGGAACCATCCGGGGCGGAGGCGAATCACCGGACGGGCCGGCCATCATGGCACCACCGCCACCGTCCGCGGCCTGGCGGCGCGAGCAGATGGCATGAACGTTTATACCCGCGCTGTTTCTTGTCGCGGCTGCCATGAGCCCACCCCCACATCCCGGATCAACTGGAACGTTGCGTCGGCCGATCGTACCAGGCGCCAGCGACTCGGCACCCGGGTGCGATCGAGGATCGACATGGCCGACACCGACGGGAGCGGGGGACTGATGCCGACGAACGTGCCGGTCGACCTCCCGACGCTGGCGGACCTGACCCGGATCCAGGCCGAAGGGTATCCGCACGAGCCCGCGATCGGCCAGGGCATCGATGGGCCGGTCCTGACGTGGCAGGAATTCGACGATCGGGGGAATCGGGCGGCCAACGCGCTCCGCGAGCATGTCGGGCAGGGCGACCGGGTGGCCTTCCTCTGTGATCCATCGGTCGACCACGCCACGATGTGGAATGGTGCGGTCAAGGCGGGATGCACGGTCTCGAACCTGCACACGAAAGTCGCGCCGGACATCCTACGGTATTGCATCGACGAGCTTCGACCGCGGGTGCTGGTGCTTGACGAAACGTACTCCGAGCGATTCAGGGAGACCGTCCGCGGGGAGATCACGACCAACCTCGATGCCATCGTCACCCTCGGCGCACCCCGGGCCGACGACGAGATCCCGCGGTCGACCTTCCTCGACGCCGACGACCCCGCCGAACCGGACATCCTCGTCAATCCCACGGATATCGCCGGCGTGCTCTGGACCTCGGGGACCACGGGGCTCCCGAAGGGGTGGTGTCACACGAGCCGGGGCCTCGTCCTCAAGGCCCTCAAGATCGACAACGTCGCCCGATCGACCCGTTCGCCCCAGATCTACTCGCCGGGGTTTGCGGCCTGGTGGGCGAGCTCGATCCCCGCACTGGTCTGCGGTGGCACCATGTTCTTCCTGCGGGATTGGAGTCCGGGCGAGTACCTCGAACTCATCGAAGCCCGGGAGCTGACCCGTGCCGGGCTGGTGCCAACGATGTGGCGTGAGATCCTCCGGCGGGACGATTTCGACGAATACGACCTGAGCTCGCTCGAGAGTGTCGGGGCGAGCGGCGAACGGCTCGACGCGAACACCCTCGAAGCGATTCGGGAGCGCGTCTGCGAAGACGTGAGCAACGCGTACGCCGCGACCGAGGTCAACGCGAACCACATTACGAACGAAGAAATGGACGGCGAGCGGATCCGGAGCGTCGGGCGTCCGATCCCGGGTACGCGCATCCGCATCGTGCCCGAGGACGGCGATCCGGACGAGCAGCTCCCGCCGGGCGAGGTCGGCGAAATCATCGTGAAGGGGGAAGACCGGGCCGTCTGGGCGTGGGGCGACACGGCCAAGACCGAGGACGTGTTCCGCGACGGGTGGTGGTACTCCGGCGATCTGGGCTACCAGGACGAGGACGGGTACCTCTTCCTGGAGGGTCGGGCGGACTTCATGATCCTCTCGAAGGGGATCAAGGTCTATCCCGTCCCCGTCGAGGAACGGCTGAACGCTTACCCCGGCGTCGAGGAGGCTGCCGTCGTCGGCGTCGACGACGAGGAGTACGGCGAGATGGTCACCGCAGTCGTGTGCCGATCCGATCCGAGTGTCACCGCCGAGACACTCGACGAGTGGTGTCTCGAGGCGGAGGTGCTGGCCCGCCACGAACGGCCGCGCGAATATCACTTCGTCGGGGAGGACCTCCCCAAGACCGCAACCGAGAAGCTCGACCGCGCCGCGGTGAAGTCCGATATCATCGAATCCTAGGGCCGGGCGCCCCTTCCCAGGGCTGGCTGTCGTGAGCGACGGGACTCGCGAGTCCTCGGTCGAAGCGAGAAGTAATCGGGTCGCGCGTTCAGTCGTAGAACGCGTCCGTCGGGACCCAGTTCCGATCGAGCTCGTACTCCTCGGCGATCTCCTCCCAGCCGTTCGGGAATTCGATCTCGTGGGTCACCGGGCCACCGATGGACGTCCCGGCGATGAGACTGACGCGACCGGGCCCGCCGATGGTGCCCATGTGGATCGCGTCCGTGTCGAAGTACTGCGATTGCTCTGGCAGGTCGTCGACGGCGTCCTCGCCGAGGATGTCGACGAAGTCCTCTTTATTCTCCGGCGAGTAATCGACGAGGAACTGTTTGATTTCCTCCTTCGTGTAATCCTCCTTTCCGAGCTCTTCAGCGTTATACGGGTTGTGGAAGTGGAAGATCGTGGCGCTGAGCTCGTCGCCCGAGCGCGCCCGCATGGACTGGGGCGTGCTGTTGAGCATGCCCTTGAGGACGCCCTCGGCCGAGTTCTCCCGGGGGAGCCACTGGACCCAGCCGTTCGGGCCGGCCAGCGTGATGGTGCTCTCGTCCTCGTCGTAGCCCTGGGTCACGTGGTACGGTTCGAAGGGGCTGGCCTCCTGATTCTCGCCGGCAAGCATGTAGAACTTCCCGGGATGGCCCATCACGCCCATGTCCTTCTCGCCGGGGTAGATCTTCGCCGTGTTGCGGTAGGCGATGCCCAGCGTCCGGGCGATGGTCTGGTTGGCGTGGAAGCTGGGGCCGAAGGCGCCGGAGCCGCTCTCGATGTGGAGCTTCTCCCTGACCGGGCCGTTGACCATCCAGAGGTACGCCCACGAACCCGTGCTGACCGAGAACTGGATGGAATTCGAGTCCGGATCCGCCAGCGCCCGCGCCCCGGCCTCGAGCACCGGCATGTACGATGGCAGACAGCCGGCCATCACCGCGTTCGCGGCCAGCTGCTCGACCGTCAGGGGGTTTTCTTTGTTCCCCAGACGACCGATGACGTGATCGCGCTGGTGATCGGTGCCACGCAGCATCTCTTCGACGCGGTCCTCCGTCGGCGGAATGACCGGCAGCCCGTCCGTCATTCCGTCCTCGTAGAGGGAACGATTCATCTCCGCGAGGGAATCGTCTGATCGTCTCTGTTGCGACATGAATGTGCGTTGAAAGAGCCCTTATTGGGCGACCGCCTCGCCGCGCTCCTTACCGGCGAGGGGTCGGGTCAGTTCGTCGACGATCTCGTCGATGACGTCCTCGTTGACCTCGTCGCGAATGCGATCGAGGTCGGTCGTCTCGCACCGAACTGGGGTCTTGACGTAGCGCAGCGCGCGGCCCCGCTCGATGGCGTTCGACTGGTAATCCAGCTCGAAGCCCTCGTCAAGCAGGCCGACGCCCGGCGTGCCGGCTTCCTCGATGAGCTCGATGCCCCAGGCGAGGAACTTCGTACAGGAGCCACAGTCACCGCCGCCGCCGATGGCGACGTCGACCGTCTCCGCCCACTCGGAGACGCTTGCCTGTTCGTCGTCGTTCTTGATCTTGTTCAGGTGATCGACGTGGTACCACTCGAACTCCGCGTCGGGATACCGGTCGGCGAGCTTCTCGGAGACGGCCGTGAGGAGCGGCTCGGCGACGGGCTTTCCGTTGTCGTAGAGACCGATCGTCTTCCCCGAAAGATCGTCGACGCGGGGCGCGAGCGGCTTCTGCTCGGTTTCGTCCTCTTCAGGTGATGGAGTTACCAGATCCATGTGTGAATGACATGCATGATGAACGATAAAGGTTGTTGTTTGTGAGATAATTGCATGGGATCGGTTCGGCAAACAACAAGAGGGCACATTCCTCCCGGCGATGGTCGGGCGATCGCAATTGTACCGCCCGTGCACGAAACGAGAATGAAAAAGGAACGGTCCCCCGACGAGCGGCGATCTCCTCGGCCTCTCCAAGTGACGGACGTGTCATCGAGCCGACGCAGTCGTCTGTCCGGGACTCCCCAGGATGGTGAGACCCAAACGTAAGATGCAAGTTCACCTTGGGTGAGGTGTCAACCCAAGATGAAGGCCTACGAGATCACGGAACTCACCGAGGATTTCTCGGGGATCGAGCGGACCGAGCGCGAACGGCCCAGCGTGGGCCCGGATGAAGTGTTGGTCCGGATCCATGCCTGTTCGCTGAACTTTCGGGATCTGGCGATCGCCCATGCCGAACGCGAATACCGACATCGGGACCTTCCGGTCATCCCGCTCAGCGACGGCGCGGGCGAGGTCGTCGAGGTCGGCACGGCGGTCGACCGGTTCGACGTCGGTGATCGGGTGGCAACGCCGTTTTCGCCTAGCTGGCGGGACGGGCCGATCACGACCGACAAACTCGGCGATGCGGTGGGCTCGGCCGAGGACGGGACGCTCGCCGAATTTGCCACGTACAAGGCCGAGAGCGTGCCCCGGTTGCCCGAGCACCTCTCGTATGAGCAGGGCGCGACGCTTCCGTGTGCCGGCGTCACGGCCTGGAACGCCCTCGTCGAGCGCGGGGAGGTCACCGCCGGCGAGACCGTGCTCCTGCTCGGCACCGGCGGGGTCGCGACGTTCGGGCTGCAGTTTGCGGCCATGCACGGGGCCGACCCATACGTGATCTCCTCGAGTGACGAAAAACTCGAACGGGCGCGCTCCCTCGGGGCGAATTGGACGCTGAACTACGAAGACGAACCCGACTGGGGTGAGGTTGTCCAGCAGGAGACCGGCGGTGGCGTCGATCACGTCATCGAGGTCGGCGGCGCCGGCACGATCCAGCGCTCGGTCGAGGCCGCACGGATCGGGGGCTCGGTCCACATGATCGGCGTGCTGACCGAGCCCGAGGAGCCTTTCAACCCCATGTCGATCCTGGGGAAAGGCCTCGACATCGGGGGGGTCTTCGCCGTCGGGAGTACCGCGATGGCCCGGCGGATGAACCGGGCGATCGGCGCCAATGGGATGGAGCCCGTGATCGATCGCACCTTCGGCTTCGACGAGGTGTCGGAAGGGTATCGCTATCTCGATTCGGGACAGCACCACGGCAAGGTCGTCATCACCGTCGACTGAGCAGGTCCGGTGTCGGCGGGGATTCCCCGTTATTCATGAGGGTACGCCGACCGATAGCCGAACGTAATGATTGATTTCGACGGCGAGACGGCGATCGTGACCGGTGCCGCACAGGGATTTGGCCGGCGGACGGCCCACCGACTGGGCGAGGCGGGCGCGAACGTGGTCATCGTCGACATCCAGACGGAGGAAGCCGAGGAGGTCCGGGACGAACTCGAAGACAAGGGAATTCCGGCGGAGGTCGTGACGTGTGACGTCACGGACCCCGATGACGTCGACGCGATGGTCGCACGGACGCTCGACCGGTTCGGCAGTATCGAGATCCTCGTCAACAACGCCGGGGGTGCGGGCAGCGAACGCACCGAGGACCTGGCACTCGAGGACTGGGAGTGGGCCCTCGAGTTGAACCTCACGGGGCCGTTCCTCTGCACGAAGGCCGTGGCGCCGGCCATGCGGGACCACGGCAACGGCCGGATCGTGAACATCTCCTCGATGGCCGGACGCAATGTCACCGTCCACGGGAACGCCGCCTACACGTCCTCGAAGTGGGGACTACTGGGATTCACGAAACACAGTGCTCGGGATTACGGCCCGGAGATCCGGATCAACGCGATCTGTCCGGGCGGCGGGCCCGGCGGGCCGCTCGACAAGGCCCTCGAGGCGACCGACGTGGCGAACGCGGTCATGCTCCTGGCCTCCGAGCTCGCCGGCTTCGTGAACGGGACCCACATCGAACTCGACGGCGGTGGCCACATCAACTCGCGACCGGATTACCTGGACAAACCGCCCGAGGAGTGGCCGGACCACATCCTCGAACAGGATAACTAACAGAACGCGGAACGCACTTTCTTACTGCACATGTGCCCTCTGGCGGCCGGACACAGGGCCAGTCCGGCGTGCCGTCCTACCGCCCCAGCAGCTCCCTGGTCTCGTCCGGCGTGGCGACCGGTCGCTCGAGGCGGTCGGCGACGTCGGCGGCTCGCTTGACCAACTGCGCGTTGCTTTCGGCGAGTTCGCCGTACCGGTAATAGACGTTGTCCTCCATGCCGACGCGCACGTGACCGCCCAGGATGATTCCCATCGTAGTGAGCGGCAACTGATGCGGGCCGATCGCCATCGCCTGCCACTCCGACTCCGCCGGGAGGTTATCCACCAGATTCTGGAGGTTGCGGGGGTGGGGCACGGTGCCCGTTTGCATCCCGAGGATCAGGGTGTGCCAGTAGGGTGGGTCCACGAGGTCCTGCTCGACCAGGTGATGCGATTCCGTCAGGTGACCCGGACCGAACACCTCGAGTTCGGGCTTGACGCCCCGTTCCCGCATCGCGTCCGCGTATTCCTCGTTTTGGACGCGTGTATTCTCGGAGATGCTGTTCCCGCTCACGTTCAACGGGCCGAGGTCGACCGTGGCCAGGTCGGGTGACGGCTCGACCTCGAGGACGGGCTGGAGGCGGTGCTCGCCGAGGTCCGATCCCCCGGTCGTGAAGTTGATGAGCATGTCAGGGCATTCCTCCCGGATCAGATCGACGACCTCCTGGAACCGCGCCGGGTCGTGGGTGGCGGCGCCGTCCGCTTCCCGGGCGTGGACGTGAACGATGGTGGCGCCAGCGTCCCGACACGCCTTGACGTCCTCGACGATCTCCCTGGGTTGCTCGGGAAGATTCGGGTTCGCCTCCTTCCCGTGCATCCCCCCCGTCGGCGCGACGCTGATGATGACCGGCTTGTCGAAATAGTCCTCGTACCCCTGGTAAACCATCACCGTCGAATCGCGAGGGGCAGGGCATGAATGTTCGGACTGCGCTGGCCCGTCAGCGTGCCGTCTGGCCTACGTCGACGCCGAACGAGTGTGCCGAATTCAATTGTCAGGATCTTTAAAGAACATTTATTACCTTCGGTCTGCACCGCCGGGCCATGGAACCTACACGTTCCACGGAGCGCATTAACCGACGGAAGTATCTTACCGCCCTTGCCGCGGCCGGGGGCGCTTCCGTCGCCGGTTGTCTCGGCGATGACGACGGCGACGGAGGCGACGACGGCGACGGCGCCGGCGATGATGGAGCCGGCGGCGATGATGGCGACGATGGCACCGGCGACGATGGCACCGGTGATGATGGAACCGGTGGTGGGGAGCTCGGGGAGCGAGTCCCGGAGATCACCTACGAGTTCTCGACCGGGCTCGGGAACTGGTCCCAGATCGAGCAAACGGTGGCCGAAATCGCGAGCGCCAACATGGAGGACGCCCTCGGGCTGACCATCGAACCCCAGGCGACGGAGGCGTTCACCTATTGGGATCACATGATCTATGACACCCGCGAGGCGAACCTCTATTCGGGCGGATTCGCGCCCAACCCGTCAGGGCTGGATCCGCAGTTCTTCCTGGGGCTGTACCACATCCAGTACGCGGGGAATCAGGATGGGCTCAATCAACCCCACTATCACAACTGTGAGTACTCACAACTGGTTCAGGACCAATTCTTCGCGACATCCCTCGACGAGCGGGAGGAGATCGTCCACCAGGCGATGGAAGTGTTCTCGGAGGATATCCCGGAGATCAACACCTTCCCGGTCGTCGGGTACACCGCCGCCAATACGAACCAGGTTGTCATCGATCCCGAACTCCAGGGGGACGCAGGCCCCTCCTACGTGAACCAGGACTGGGTGACCCAGGTCGAAACGCCGGGGGGCGATACGCTCCGTATGTCGACCGACCCCCGGATCTTGAATACGCCCGTGCATCCCATGATCGATGCGCCGATCGATCTTATGCTGTGGTCGACGACGATCTATTCCCCGCTGATGGCCTGGGACCGCAACCAGGAAGTGCGGACTAACCTCGCGGAGGATTTCGAGATCTCCGAGGACGGGTCGACCTTTACGTTCTATCTCCGGGATGCGACGTTCCACGACGGCACGCAGGTCACCGCCGAGGACATGAAGTACACGTTGCATCTCCACGACAACGAGTACACGCCCGGCGGTTCAGACGTCGGCTACGAGTCGATTACCGCCGTGGACGATCAAACTCTGGAAGTCGCATTCCCCACCGCCCGCCCGACGTTTATGTCGGGAGGGGCGGTCACGAGTCAGGGCGTGGTGCCGAAGCACATCTGGGACGAGAAGCTGAACGACGACTTCTCGAATCTCCCGGAAGTTCAGTTTAGCTCGGACGAGATCGTCGGATCCGGCCCGTACGAACTCGTCGAATGGCAGCAGGACACGCTGCTGCATCTCACGCCGAACGGGGACCACTGGGCCACCCCGAACCAGGATCTGATGTTCATTGCGCACGCTGACACTCAAAGCGCGGCGCGGGCCTTCGAACAGGGCGAGATCGCCATCTTCGCACCGAGCGGCAGCCTGGTGACGGAACTCGAACAGAACGACTGGGTGTGGGCCTCGCGAGACGTGGCCTTTTCGATCGGGTGTATTTCCCCGCAGATGAGTTTCCCGCCGAGTATGTTCCGGGAGTTCCGGCTGGCGTGCTCCCAGGCGATCAACCGGCGTGAGGCGAACCAAGCTGCGGCGTACGGCGATTCCGAGCCCCACCTGCACTCGGCACCGCTCGCCCCGGATCACCCCTGGTACCCCGAGGATCACGAGGGCCTGACTCAGATCACGCCCTCCGCGGAAGGCGATCCCGAGCTCGCTCGGCAAACCCTCGAGGACGCGGGCTGGGGCTGGGACGACGACGGCAACCTCCATTACCCGCCGGACTACGACCTGACGCCGGTCTGGCCCGTCGAGGAGTCGCCGATGGACTACCCCGAGGAGTTCCCCTGCGTAGAAGAGATCCCCGAAGAGTACCCCGGGTGAGGGCACTTCCCCGGCTCGCGGCGTACCGGTTGCGAACAAACGTTCTCCTTGCTGTCCACCGATGGTCGTCAGTGATGGCTCCCTTCACGCCAGGGTGCCAAATCGGAGTCCAGAATCGTTAAGGTCGGAGTCGGGCCCTACTAACTGAAAGGAATGGATCAAACGGAACAGCACCCGATCCGTCGTCGGTTCGTGAGTAGTGGGATCTTTCAAACGATCGCGAATCCGGTGCTGGTGGGGGCGGTCGTCGGCCTCGTCGCCGTCTGGTTGTTCGCCGTGATTCGGGATTCCGTCGATTTCGAGGCGATCCAGTGGTGGCTGTACGTCAACTACGATTACACCGGCGCGGATGTCAATCCGTTCACGATCGGGCCGTTCCTCGCGGGGATGGTCGGGGGGTACGCTGCCGGGTATCTCACCGATGGGTACTACGAGGATGCCGTGCGCAACGCGGTGAAGGCGAACCTCTTCGCCGGCGGGCTGTTTTACCTCTCCGCGGTGGCCCAGACGGCGCGAACGATGGTCGGCTCCGGGATGCTCGGGGCGAACCTCCTGTTGGTCGTGATCCTCCAACCGTTGCTCTTCCTCGGGATCCCCTTTACCCTCGTCTTCATGGGCGAAGGCGTCATCGCCGGGCCCGTCGGGCATTACATCCGTCGGAAACTCCTCGGCGGGAACACGTGGCTGCAGGAAAGCGCCTCGCAACCCGATGATAGCAGCAAGGCCGCGCGATCGGCGGTCGCCTCCACCGCGATCCTCGTCAGCCTGACCGTGGGCCTTTGGGCGGTGCTCTATGCGTTTTATCTCCTCCTCAGCCCCTAACTGATCGCGCTGTCGGGGATCTCGAGCGATCATCGTGACGAACTCGGAAACGGGTCGATCGCGTGGGCGCAAAACATGATAGATATCGTTCATGTGATCCCGATCAGCCCGCGCTGGACTCCACGTGCATGACCCGTGCGAAAGGGGTCAGTTAGATGGATGCGACCATCGGCAGTCGACAGATGGGCGGTTCGCACGAGCCCTGAGAGGCGTGCGTCGGACGTCCTAGGGGCGAACTCGGCATCTCACAAGATGTCCCTATTTCTTTTGGGACGATGGGAAAATTATCTGAAGATATCGCAGAAAAATAAACGCCTACGTGGACTTTCAGAAGATATAAGTTTCGTGCGGGACGTTCCCACATAGCCAGCCCGCCAACCAGCTGCACACCAATTGACAACCATGGCAGGATCTCAAAGCAACCCGGTCTCGGCGATCCGCGAACGCGCCAGCGTCATCGCCGAGGAGAACCCGTTCATTCGATCGATCTTCGAAATGAAAGGCCAGGTTCGGGGGAACCGATTCATCCAGTTTTCCCTGTTATGGCTGTCCTTCGTCTCGTTTCTCGCGATATTCGGACAACGACTGACGCCGTACGATTACTCGACCCGACATTACGGCGCGAACGGTGAGTTATTGCGGCGACAGTCACCGTCCTCGGATCACCTGCTCGGCACGACCGAACAGGGTCAGGACGTCCTGTCTCGACTCATCTTCGGAGCTCGACCGACGATGATTATCGGGCTCCTCGGTGGGATCCTCATCGTGTCCATCGGCCTGACCGTCGGCGTCACCGCCGGATACTTCGGCGGGTACATCGACGAAGCGATGATGCGCCTTCTGGACGTGTTATACGGGATCCCCTTCCTGCCGTTCGCGATCGTCCTCATGGCGTACTTCGGGATCGGGTTCTGGACGACGATCCTGCTCATCGGCGCGTTGCTCTGGCGGGGCAACGCCCGGGTCTTCCGGTCACAGGTCTTACAAATCAGGGAACGCAGTTACGTCAAATCGGCGAGAGCCACCGGGGCCGGGCACCTGTATATCATGCTGTTCCATATCCTCCCGAACATGGTCGGGATGATCGTCCTGTTCCTCGCGCTGGGGATCGGGACGTCCATCCTGCTTGCCGCCGGCCTGGCGTTCCTCGGATTCATGAACCCGTTTATCCCTTCATGGGGCGTGATCATCCGATCGGCCTACGACTCCGGGTTCCTCCTCGACGCCTGGTGGTGGTCCCTGCCGCCCGGCTTCATGATCTCCTGGACGATCCTCGCCTGCTACCTCATCGGCCGTGAGTACGAGCGCATGCAGGAGGAGAAGGTCGAACGGGAGGCACTATGAGCGAGCCGCTCCTGGAACTCGAGGACGTCAGCATCCGGTACGAGACCGACGCCGGGGAGGTCGCCGCCGTGACGAACGCCTCCTTCTCGATGGACGAGGGCGAATACCACGGCCTCGTGGGGGAGAGCGGTTGCGGGAAAAGCACCATCGCGAAGGCCATCCTCGGCGTCCTGGACCGGAATGGGGAGATCAAGTCGGGCAAGATCCGCTATCGGGGCGAGGAGATCCAGGACTACGGCGACGAGGAGTACAACGAACACATCCGCTGGAAGAACGTCGCGATGATCCCGCAGGCCTCGATGAACAGCCTGGATCCGGTCATGCGGATCAGCAACCAGGCGCTCGACCTGGCCGGGGAACATACCGACTGGGACGATGATCGGGCGATCGACCGGCTGGAGGAACTCTTCGAGATCTTCGGGTTGCCCACCGAGCGGATTCACGATTACCCCCACGAGTTCTCCGGGGGGATGCAACAGCGCGTCGTGAACGCGCTGGCGCTCTTTCTCGAGCCGGATCTCATCATCGCCGACGAGCCGACGACAGCGCTTGACGTCATCATGCAGGACCAGATCATGGCCCATCTCGAGGAGATCAAAAAGGAGCTCGACATCTCGATGCTGATGATCACCCATGATATCTCGCTGGTCTTCGAGGAATGCGATACGATGACGGTGATGCACGGCGGCCAGGTCGCCGAGACCGGCACCGTCCGGGACCTGTTCTACCGGCCGCACCATCCCTACTCGATCCTGCTCCAACAGACCTTCCCCGACATCCGTGATCCCGATCGCGAACTGGTCACGATCGAGGGGGATCCCCCGGCCTTCTGGGGCGAGGTCCGCGAGTGTACCTTCGCGGAGCGCTGTCCGTGGGCGATCGCCGAGTGTACCAGCGGGGATCCGCCCCTGGAACCGACGGAGGGGGACGAATCGCACCTGAACTCCTGTATCCGAAGCGACGAAATGGACGTACTCGCAGCCGACATCACCCGTGCAAGGGGGGCCGAACAGAATGCCGACTGATCCGATCATCCGCGCCGAGGACCTCGAGAAGTACTACGATCCATCCACGACGCCGATCGAGCTCATCAAGAACCGGCTGAAGGGCGAGATCCAACAACCGATCAAGGCCGTGGACGGGATCGACCTGCAAGTCTCCGAAAAACAAGTGACGGGCGTCATCGGCGAGAGCGGCTGCGGGAAAACGACGCTCCTGGAGACGCTCATCGGGTTGCACGACCCGACGGGCGGCGAACTCTACTTCGACGGCAAGCCCACCTCCGAGTTCGACAACGCGGATTGGCGGGAGTATCGCCGCCGGGTCCAGATCATCTTCCAGAACCCCTTCGAGGCCGTCAATCCCCGGTTCAGCGTCCGCCGGGCCGTCATGGAACCCTGTCGGATTCACGGCGTGGAGATGGGCGAGGAACGGCTCTACGACGTGCTCGAGCAGGTCAACCTCACCCCCGCGGAGGCCTATGCCGAGAAGTACGAGGGCCAGCTCTCGGGTGGGGAGAAACAGCGGGTGGCGATCGCCCGGGCGCTCGCCCTGGATCCCGACGTCATCCTCGCGGACGAGCCCGTCTCGATGCTCGACGTGTCCACGCAGGTCAGCGTCCTCGAGATCCTCCAGGACCTCGTCGAGGAGGAGGACGTCTCCGTGATCTACATTTCCCACGACATCTCGACGGTCGCGTACATCTGCGATGACATCAACGTGATGTACCTGGGCAAGATCGTCGAGCACGCCCAGACCGAGGAGCTGCTCGATGACCCCGAACATCCCTACACCCGGGAACTGCTCAAGGCGATCCCGATCCCGGACCCGGACCACGGCCGCGAGCGCTCACAGATCTCCGGGAACCCGCCGAACCCGGTCAACCTGCCCCAGGGCTGCCGGTTCAAGGACCGGTGTCCGGACCGGATGGAGATCTGCGACGTCGAGCCCGTGCTGTATGAAACCTCGGCGCACCACCGGGCGAAGTGTCACTTACACTACGACCACGAGGCCGAGTACGGCCGGGTCGACGCCGACGCGGCCACCACTGACGCGGCCGTGACTGACGGAGGTGAGATCGATGGACATTAAGTACCTCATCCAGCGGACGGTCGTGACCGTCGTGTTGATCCTGCTGGTGCTGTCGTTGCTGTTTTTCTTCTTCCGGCTCATGCCGGGCGATCCGCTCCAGCAGTACGCCCAGGCCGGCATCGGCCAGGAGGAGCTCGACCAGATCAGGGAACGATGGGGGCTCAACCAGCCGCTGTACATGCAGTACCTCGATTACATGCGGAACATGCTGACCGGCGATGCCGGGACCTCCCACATCTACAACCGACCGGTCCTCGAGGTCGTCAAGCCCCGCCTGATCAACTCCCTGATCCTGCTCGTGCCCGCCATCCTGACGTCGTTCGCCATCGGGACCGGGTTCGGCGCCGTGATCGGGACCAGGATCGGCACGCGGCTCGAACGGTGGGGGATCGTCATTCCCACCGTTATCGGCACGATCCCCTCGTTCTTCATGGCCATCCTCCTGCTGACGGCCTTCGCGGGCGGCGTTTTCGACATCTTCCCGACCGGCGGGATCGTGAGTCCGGAGACGTATTCGGCGGACGTCATCTCGATATACTTAACGCGGGACTTCCTCTGGCACGCGGTGTTACCGTTCCTCTCCTTGGTCCTCGTGGGGATCTATACCCCCGCGTTACTGATGCGGACGAGTATCGTCGAGGTCAGCGGCCAGGACTTCATGTTCTACCACCGGGTCAAGGGCATGCCCGAGCGGACCCGCCTCGTGCGGCTGATGCGCCATGCCTCCCTCCCGGTCGTCACCGTCATGCCGATCGCGCTGACGACGGCGATCTCCGGTTCGGTGCTGATCGAACTGATCTTCAACTGGCCGGGGATGGGCCTGCTGCTGGTCGAGTCGACGATCAGCCGTGACTTCCCGGTGATCCAGTTCATCTTCGGGATCCTCGCCGCGCTGATCATCATCGCGAACTTCGTCGTGGACATCATGTACACGCTGTTGGACCCGCGCGTGTCGATCGGCGAAGGCGGGGCCGCCTGACCGAGGCGACCGACGATCCGTTCCGCTGCGGGCATCCCGCGTCGACACGACCAGTCACGGCTGTGGCCGGATGCGTACGGACGACGGGCCCGCAGCGAAGCCCCAGCGTTTGCCGGAAAGAGGTGCGATTTTACGCCCCGCGGTGATGGCTTCCGACGATGGACGTACGCGTGATCCAGGGCGAGATCGCCGCGCAGTCCGCCGACGCGCTGGTGAGCTCGGACCGCACGAACCTCCGGATGGCGACAGGGGTCGCCGGCGCGATCCGTCGGGCGGCCGACGGGCCCATCAACCGGGAGGCCGCCGCGCAGGGGCCCCTCGAGCTCGGGGAGGTCCTGGCCACGGACGCCTTCGGGCTCGATGCGGACCACGTCATCCACGCCGCGGCGATGCCGCATTTCGGCGGCGGGGGCGCGACCGAGGAGAGCATCCGGGAGGCGACGCTGGGAAGCCTCGAGACTGCCGAGGAGCGCGGCTGCGAGACGCTCGTGATCCCGGTGCTCGGCACCCGGATGGGCGAGTTCCCGTTCGAGGCGGCCGCCCGCATTCTCGTGGAGACGATCGCCGGCTTCGAGGGCGCGACGCTCGCAGAGGTGCGGGTCATCGCGTCCGGCGAGACGGAGTACGAAACCCTCCAGGACGTGGCCGCGCAGGTGGCCTCCCGGTAAACGATCGAGGCAGCGGCACCTCCGGGTCTTCCCGAGCGACTCCAGCCGACGCTGGCGATAGTGTTATGGACGCGAGCGCTCCGGCAGGGGACGGTCAACGCCCCGCCGCCACGAACGCTCAGACCTCGCCTTTGAGGATATCCGCCGCGCGTTCGGCGATCGCGAGGGTCGGGGCGTTCGTGTTCCCGCTCGTGACCTGGGGCATGATCGAGGCGTCGATGACGCGGAGGTTCTCGACGCCGTAGACCCGCAAGCGCTCGTCGACGACGGCCATCTCGTCCTGGCCCATCTTGCAGGTACACGTCGGGTGATAGCCCGACATGGCGGTGTTTTTGGCGTGCTCGAGCAGCTCCTCGTCGGTCTGGGCGTCGGGGCCCGGCATGACCTCTTCGTCCCGGAACTCCGCGAGGGCATCGGCCTGTCCGATCTCCCGCGACATTCGGAGGCCCTCGACGATGTCCTCCTTGTCCCGGTCGGTGGTGAGGCATTTGGGATCCATGATCGGATCGTCGTACGGATCGTCGGAGGCGAGGGTCAACCGGCCACGGCTCGTCGGCCGGAGGGGCAGGTGGGTGATCGAGTAACCCTCCGCCTGGGGGTTCTCGGGGTCGACCCCCGCGGCCATCCCGAACTGGATGTCCGGCGAGCGCCGTTCCGGTTTGGACTTGGCGAAGCCGCCGACGAGCGCGCGATCGTGACGCGTGTCGACATTGTCCCGGATGGTGTCGATCGGTTCCGGGCTCGCGAACCCGACGGCCACGCGGAGGTGGTCCTGCAGGTTCCGGCCGACACCCGGGAGCTCGACCTGGGTGTCGATCCCGTGCTCGTCGAGCTGGTCGCCCGGCCCGACGCCCGAGAGCATCAGGAGCTGCGGGGACTGGATGGCGCCCGCCGAGAGGAGGACCTCGCCGTCCTCGGGGACCTCGGCCTCGTGCTGGCGCCCGTCCTGCTCGTAGGTGACGCCGGCCGCCCGCTCGCAGTCGAACTCGACCTGGGTGACGTGGGCGGAAGTCTCGACGTCGAGGTTGTCCCGATCGAGCGCCGGATAGATGTACGCCGCGGCGGCACTGACGCGCTCGCCGTCCTTCGAGTTATAGAAGTAGTACCCGAAGCCGGCCTGCTTTTCGCCGTTGTAATCGAGGTTGCGCTCGTAGCCGACCTCCTCGGCGGCGTCGAGCAAGGCCTCCGTGAAGAAATCCCGGGTCCCGCGGTTCTCGATGTGGATCGGCCCGTCGGTCCCGTGGTCGGCCTCGTCGCCGTAGTCGCCGTTGAAGTCCTCGATCCGCCGGAAGTACGGCTCGAGGTCGTCGTAGGCCCAGCCGTCGTTGCCCTGCGCGGCCCAGTTGTCAAAGTCCTCGGGATGGCCCCAGACCCAGGCCGTGCCGTTCATGACCGTCGACCCGCCGAGGGCCTTCCCGCGGGGCCAGTCGATCTGGCGCCCGTTCATCCCGTCCTGCGGGGTAGTCTGGAAGTCCCAGTCGACCTCCGAACCCATCAGCTCCCAAACACGTGCCGGATTCTGGACCGCGTCGTTGTCCTTTTGTGGTTCGCCGGCCTCCAACAACAGCACGTCGTTCGAGGAATTTTCCGTCAGCCGGTGGGCCAGACAGCAGCCCGCGCTGCCGGCACCAACGATGATATAGTCATGCATATCTGTCGTCCTGCTTCGTATATGTCACATTTTATCACGCTCTTAAGCATTGTTATCCCCTCGCGCACGGCGGGAGATTACCCGCTTGCCTCGTAGGAGATGCGGGGGTCGACGACCGTGTACGCGATGTCGACGACGAGGTTCCCGAGGATGATCCAGGTCGCGATAATCAGGAACAGGAACTGGATGACCGGGGTGTCCCGCTGGAGCACGGAGTTAAAGAGCAGCCGGCCGATGCCGGGCCAGTTGAACACGATCTCGACGAGGACCTGGCCGCCGATCGCGGTGGCGGTCACCGCGGGGACGATCGTGATGACCGGCAGCGAGGCGTGTTTCATCACGTGCTTGAGCCGGGTCCGGGGCCGAATCCCGACGAGGCGCTGGTAGCTGATGAACTCCTGGCCCTGGACCTCGACGACGCTGCCCCGCATGATCAGTGCCGGGAGGTAGAGGTACTTCAGCACGATCGTGGCGAACGGCAGGATGTAGTGCATGAGGAAATCGCGGGTCAGGTAGATCTGCCAGAAGTGCTCGGTGGCCCGCTGGGTCTCGATCGAGGCGATGTTGCCCGTCGGGAACCAGCCCATCCAGGCCGAGAAGACGACCAGCAGGAGAATGCCCAGGAAGAAATCCGGGGTCGTCCCGGCGACGGTCGGCGGGATGATGCCGTACTTCTCGAGTTTCGTCCCCGGGGAGCTGCCGATGATCGCCCCGAACAGCGTCCCGATGAGGATGGCGAGGACGATTGCCGGGAGCGCGAGGATCAGCGTATTCGAGAGCGCGACGACGACCTCGTCCCAGACCGGCCGCCCGGTCCGTCGCGAGGTGCCGGGGTTGGCGGTCAGCATGTTCGACATGTACTCGAAATACTGGACGTACAGCGGCTCGTCGAGGCCCCACTGGGCCCGGATCTCCTGGATGGCCTCGGCGTCGGCGCCCCCGCTGATCAACAGCGTCGCGTAGTCGCCCGGCATCAGCCGGAAGAAGAAAAACAGGAACGTGGTCACGCCGAAGATGAGGAGGACGGCGATCACCAGCCGACGCAGGAAGTAGGTGAGCCGGCTCATCAATCATCACCCCCCGCGGCCGCCGCCGGGCGCTGGGCCGGCGACTCGACCTCGGCCTCGTGATCGTAGTAGAGGTGACAGGCCACCTGCCGGTCGACGTCCCCGACCATCTCCCGGAACTCCGGGCGTTCGTCACAGATTTCCATCCGCTCGGGACACCGGTCCTTGAACCGGCAGCCCCCCGGCAGGTTGCTCGGATCCGACGGCGTCCCCTCGAGATCGGTCCACGTCCGCTCGAAGTGGGGATCGGGGATCGGGATGGCCTTCAGCAGCGCGTTCGTGTAGGGGTGTTTCGGGTTCGTGATCAGCTCCCGGGTCGGCGAGCTCTCGATGATCCGGCCGAGGTACATTACGTTGATCCGATCGCAGACGTACGAGACTGTCGAGAGGTCATGCGAGACGTAGACCATCGAGACCCCGTACTTCGAGGTGAGATCCCGCAGCAACCGGAGCACGGAGGCCTGGGTCGAGACGTCGAGCATCGAGACGGGCTCGTCGGCCAGGATCACGTCGGGCTCGAGGATCAGCGCCCGGGCGATGGCGACGCGCTGTTTCTCCCCGCCCGAAAGCTGTGACTCGTAGCGGTCGATGTACTTCTCGGGCGGCTGGAGCTCGACGTCCCGGAGCGTCTGGAGGAGCCGCTCCTCGTCGTAGGCTTCGTCGTGGATCTTCAGGGGTTCGGTCAAGGTCTGCCGGACGGTGAAATGCGGGTTGATGGTGTTAAAGGGGTCCTGGAAGATGATCTGGACGCGCCGGCGGTACTCCTTCCAGTCGGCCTTGCTGAACTCCGAGACCGGCTGGCCGTCGAAGCGGAACTCCCCGTCGCTCGGGGGATACTTGCCCATCAGCGTAAACAGCAGCGTGGACTTCCCGCAGCCGCTCTCGCCGATGACGCCCTGGACCTGGTTGGGCTGGAGCTGGAGGTCCACGCCGTCGACGGCCTTGATCCACTCGCGTTCCTGGCCGGTCACGAGTTCCTTGATCGTGTCGAGGACGCTGGCGGTCGGGTCGAAGTGTTTTTTCAGATCCAGTAACTCGATGACCGGTTCCGTGCCTTCGTCCCGGGAAACGCGCCCGGCGGCGGTGCCCGCGTACTGTTCGTACTCCATGAGGTGCTCGGCCGAGCGTTCCCGGCGGTCCTTGAGGTCCGCGAGGTACTCGGCGGCCAGGGTCTCCATTTCCTCGTGGCGGATACACCCGACCTGGTGCGCGGGGTCGTCGGCGACGGGTTCGATCGGCGGGGCGCCGTCGCGACACTCCTCGATCGCCCACGGACACCGGTCGGCGAAGGTGCAGAAATCGACCTCCTGGGTCAGCGAGGGCGGCGAGCCCTCGATCTCCTCGAGATCCCGATCCGGGAAGCGGTGATCCGGAAAGGCCTGCTGGAGCAGGATCGAGTAGGGATGGCGCGGTTCGTCGACGATATCCTCGGTCGCGCCGGTTTCGGCGATCTGGCCGCCGTGCATGACCCCGATCGTGTCACAGAGCTCGAAGACGACCGCGATGTCGTGGGTGATCATGAGGATCGCCGCGTCCCGGACCTCGCGGATCTCGTCGACGTACTTCAAAAACTGGTCCTGCATGATGACGTCCAACGCCGTCGTCGGCTCGTCAGCGATCACCAGCGAGGGTTCGAGCAGGAAGGACAGCGCGATCACCGCGCGCTGTTTCATCCCGCCGGAGAACTGGTAGGGGTAATCGTGCATCCGGGCCTCGGGGAGGCCGACGACGTCGAAGAGCATCGCGAGCTCCTCGTAGGTGTCCTCCTCGGTCCAGTTGGTGTGGGCCTCGGCGATCTCGTGGGCCTGCGTGCTGATCCGCTCGATCGGGTTCAGGCTGTTCATCGCCGACTGGGGGATGATCGAGATCTCCTTCCAGCGGAACTCCCGGTTGAACTCCTCCTCGGAGTACTCGAGGATGTTCTGGCCCTCGTAGCGGATCTCCCCGCCGGTCACGGCGCCGTTGTCGTCGAGGTGATCGATCACGGCCTTGGCGATCGTGCTTTTGCCACAGCCGCTCTCGCCGACCAGCCCGAAGTACTCGTTGGGGTAGATCGTGAACGAGGCGTCCGAGACGGCCCGGAGGGGGTCATCCCGGGTCGCGTACTGGATGTCCAGCCCGTCGACCTCCAGGAGGGGTTGTCTGTCCGCCATGGTTACTCGAGCTGGGCGGTGCCCTGTCCGTCCATCTGGGTGATCCGTTCGAAGCCTCGCCCGAGCATGTACACGATGAGGACGGTCCCGGAGATGGCAAAGCCGGCCGGGAGCGTCCACCACCAGGCCACCGAGACGTACCCGGACTGGTAGGCGTTCCGGAGGATGATCCCCCACGTGGGCGTGAAGGGGTCCATGAAGCCAAGGAACGCCAGGGCCGCCGACAGGATGACCGTGAGGCCGGTGCCCAGGGCGAAAAAGAGGACGACCATCCCGGCCATGTTCGGGAGGATGTGGCGGGTCACAACGTACCGGTTGCTCGCGCCGAGCATCTTGGCGGCCTGGACGTGCTCGCGTTCCTTGATCTGGAGGACCTGCGAGCGGAAGACGCGGGCGTTGCCACGCCACAGCAGGAGCCCGATCAGGCCCACGGTCGACCAGAACCCCATGCCGAGGTAGGCGACGAGCACGATCGCGGTTGGGATGATCGGGATGCCGTAGACGAAGTCGGTCAGCCGCATGAGGATGCCGTCGACGCGCCCGCCGAAGTACCCCGAGGTCACGCCGATGATGAGCCCGATGGTGACGATGATCCCCCCGCCAGCGAAGCCGGTCAGCAGGGTCGGCCGGGCGCCGACGAGCAGCCGGGAGAGGACGTCCTGGCCGGTGCCGTTGGTGCCGAGCAGGTGGCCACCGCCCGGGGCCTGGGGCGTCAACCGTCCGTCCGGTCCCGGGTGGTGGGTGGTGAAATCGTAGGGCGCCAGATGCGGCCCGACCACGGTCAGGACGACCAATCCGAGAAAACCGATGAAGAAAAAGGCGGTCATCGGGTCCGAGAGGTACTTCCGGATCCCCCATTTCACCTGATCGAGCACCGGGTGATCCCGGGCCCGTTTGAGATACCCCAACGCGACCTCCGTCGTGCCGTTGAGCCGTGTCGGAATGTCGTAGATCGACCCTTTCATGGGTGATGCCGCGGTTGTTGATGAGGTGACAGCATCGTACTTATTTCCTTGCCTTTCCCCGGGGCCATCGAGACGCTCATCGGTTTGCGGTCGATGACCTTCATATTTCTGCCCGGGTTTCGGGACCGTCCGGGACGACTGGCTTTTCTCCTTCGCCGATATACTCGCCGTATGGCGCACACGACCGGTCGGGCCACGTTCGAGGTGGCGACGCTCACGGTCGTGGTGTTTCTCGTGCAGTCGGCGGCGCTGGCGGCGGGCATCGGCTCTGAGATGTTCGCGTTGACCATGCCCCTCGCCGAGCGGCCGTGGACGATCGCGCTGAGCGTCTACGCCCACGGGAGCCTGCCGCACCTGACGACGAACCTGCTGGGCCTGCTGATCTTCGGGTTTATCGTCGAGCGCCGGAGCGAGCGGGCGCGCTTCCACGCGTTCGTGCTGACGACCGGCGCGCTGGCCGGCGCCGCGGAGGTCGTGTTCGCCTCGCTGTTCGGGCCCGCGCCGTTCGTGCTGGGGATCAGCGGGGCGGTGTTCGGGCTGATGGGCTACGTGCTCGCCTCGAATCCGGTCACCGACTCGCTTTTGGCCTGGCTGGAGGTCGACACGCGGGTGCAGGTGGTGCTCATGGTCGTGCTCGCGGTCGCGATTACGTGGTTCAGCCGGGGCCAGCGCGTGGCGATGGTCGCCCACTTCGTCGGGTTCTCGCAGGGGTTGGTCGCCGGTCGGCTGCACCTGCTTCGCGATTAACGGGGTTCGAACACCAGGGTGCGGCGCATGTCCAGGTCGTAGAGTTTCGTGTCGGCCGGGAGCCGCCACAGCTGCCAGCACATGTAGAGGTCGCCGATCGAGCCCGCGGTGTTGAGGATCAGGACGAGGGAGGCGGTCAGCGCCACGTGGGGCACGGGGACGAACACGAGCGGAAGGGCGAGCACGGTGATGAGCGCGAGCGGGGCCAGCCCGACGGCAAAGAGGTCCTCGCGGGGCTGGAACTGTTCGGGGGCGGCGGTGTAGACGACGCCGAGCGTGGGGATGATCCCGTACTCGACATCGTAGCCGCGATCGCGGAACGCGAGACCGTGGAGGAACTCGTGGCCGACAGTGGTGACCAGCAGGGCGATCGCGAACGGGAGCGCAAAGGCCGAGACGTTCCCGGTAAACTGCATGCTCTGGTCGAGCTCCTCGACGTGGACGATGAGATCGAACATGTCGCTGCCGTAGACGAGCCAGCGGGCCCAGCCGACCAGGCCGGCCGTGAGGAACGCCAAGGCAGCCGAGCCGAGAAAGAGGATCGCGGTCGGGTAGGTGAGGACGTACGGGTCGTCGTAGCGGGGAAGCGTCGGGGCGCGAGTGTCGTGTGTGGCGTCGCGTCCCGGCATGCCCCGAGACGGGACGGGCGGGGCCATAATCGCGGTGGATCGGGGCCGAACAGAAGTCTCAAGTACGCATCCGGTGGTAGGACGTGACGCCGGGCTCGTAGATCAGTGGCAGATCGCTTCCTTCGCAAGGAAGAGGCCCCGGGT
>CAZAYR010000023.1:2830-24973 GCA_964489365.1 uncultured Salinarchaeum sp. | reverse complement strand
CTGGTACGCCACCAACGTCGGCGGCAACGGCCAAAATACCCGTGACACCCTGCTTGGCGGGATCCTTCGACTGGACGTGGATGAGGACGAACAAGCCTACGGGATTCCCGAGGACAACCCGTTGGCGGGGGAGGGTGCCCACCGGGACGAGTACTTCGCATGGGGGATGCGGAACCCGTGGGGCATCACGTTCGCCGACGGGGAGTTACTCGCCGTCGACGTCGCCCAGGACACCTTGAATCGGGTCAACCAGGTGAGACCGGGCGGCAACTACGGCTGGAACGTGCGGGAAGGCACCCATTGTTTCAGCCCCGAGAGTCCGAGCGAGCCGCCGGAATCGTGTCCGGACGAGACGCCCGAGGACGTCCGTGGTGGCGAGCCCCTCCGCGGTCCGGTCATTGAATACCCCCAGTCCTACCCCGGTGAACCGTCCCGAACCGCCATCATCGGCGGCCACGTGTATCGGGGTTCCGCCCTCCCGGCGATCCAGGGGAGCTACGTGTTCGGGGACTGGAGCGGTTCGCTGTTCGTCGCCGAACCGCCCGGTTCATGGCAGGGTGATCCCGGGGCGGAGACGGATTTTGCCGATCAGGTCCCCGAAGCGGTCGACGACCCAGTCCTCGACGAGGATCGCTGGGAAGACCTTTGGCCGATCAGGGAGGTGGTCGTCGACGACGACGAACTGGCCGACGATGGCCGATTGGACGTCCGCGTGCTCGGGATCGGCCGCGGTCCCGACGACGACCTCTACGTCCTGACCGCGGATTCGGTGGGCCCGTCCGGCGACTCGGGCAGGCTATTACGCCTCGTGGCTTCGGGGGGATCGGCAACGCCCGACGACGGGGACGCGGGTGAGACGGACGAGTCCGGCAACGCGACCGATGCCGGAGGCACTAACGATGACGACATCCCGGGATTCGGCATCCTCGTTGCCTTCCTGGGCCTGGCGACCGCGGCCGTCCACTTGGTCCGCGGCCGGTCCGGAGAACCATAAGGGTCACCACGCTTGCCGGCCGGGGACGCCAATCACTGTTGTGACGGACCCACACGCCCCGAAAGCAGCACACCCTCCGGCAGCCGATCGGCGGCTAGGCGACGGCCAGGGCGGGTTGATTCGCCGTCCGCTCCCAGCCGAGTCGATCCGCGATCCGCTGGCCCCACTCGCGCGATTGCTCGGCGTCGATCGCCGGTGGCATATCCCGGTTCCAGGCCACCTCGTCGCGTTCGAACTCCGCCAGAGCTTGCAAGAACGCCGCCCGAGCCGTGTCCTCGTCGATCTCCCCGCGCCATCGGTCGACCTCGTGCTGGAGTATGTCGTCGTACCGGACGATGACGCCGAGCGCGTTGGCGGGAACTTCCGACCAGATCCCCGCCTCCACCGCCGGACATCCCGTCCCCGTCTGATACGTGTTCCCGAACGCGAAGGCCTGCGACATGGACTGGATTACACGGGGTGCATCACCATAAAGAACCGCCCAAGGGTATGGGGTTCCATTGCAGGCGTCGTGACTCTCCGGCGGTGCAGCGACAGGGGCGGAGTGACGACGAGTCCATGGTCGAGCCGCCCCTGCGTTTCTACCCTTACGGTGGTCCCCGTATTTCAGTAACCGTGACATACCCCGATGGCACGTCCTCGGCGGCAGGTGAGATTCACGGACGGTTAGCACTCGTGCCCAAAACCCGCCGTGATCCCGCAGAAGACGTCCGACGAGACCAATCCTGGCGTGATCCTAGCAACGTCCTACTCCGGCGACCGGTCGTTTCCGGTGGCCTAAACCCGCCGGACGAGCCAGAGCGCCGCCAGCCCACCGACGGCCACAACGAGCCAATAGCTCGGCAGCCGATAGATCGTCGTCACGGCGAGCGCATCGGCGCGCGTCAGGGTCGTCAATACCGCCAGCAGCGCCACGACGGTGACTTCGATCGTGGCCAGCCCCCCGGGCAGGGGCGTGGCGCCCGCGAGGACCCCTGCCGGGACGACGGCAAACACCAGCAACAGCGACATCGGCGTTCCGAGGGCGAGCCCGGAAAAGTACAGGGGCAACGCAAACAGGACCCAACCGACGTACCCGAAGGCGAGGGAGACGAGCACGCGTCGCGGCGCCGCGGCAATGAGTTCCAACGCCCCGTACAGCCGATCGATCCGGTCCCCCACGGCGGCTGCCGAGAAACGCGATGTCCGACGCGTTATGGGAGCAACGACCCGTAGTAGCGCCTCGCGCAGCCGTTCCCGGACCCGCCACATCAGGAAGATCGCCCCCAAGGGGACGATCGCCAAGAAGATCATGAGGACTGCCAGCAGCTCGGTCGACACCACGCGCTGGGACGTCGCCATCAGATACCCCAAGCCAAGGATCGCAAGCGTGAGGAACGGGACGAACCGGATGACGTCGGCCGTGATCACGATCGCCAGACTTTGCTCGTACGACGCCGCCGTATCACGCGATAGCACGTACGCGATGAACGGCTGTCCACCCGCTTGGCCCATGGGCGTGACGTAATTCGCGAAGGTCCCGGCGAAGTACGTGACGACGAGCCACCGGAACGGGACGGGAATGTCGATGACTTCGAGGATCATCTGCCAGATCTTCGTCCACGTCACCAGACAGAGGATGGTGGACAGGCTAGCGACGAGCACCCACTCGTAGGCGGTCATGCGCAGCCGCTCGAGCGTACGCTCCCACCCGACACCGACGAAGATCAGCCCGATGATCACGAGCGCAAGCACGAAACCGAATCCCGTCTTGCGCAGTTGTCGCCGATCGAACCAATCGGCAACCGCCGGGCGTTTCGTGTCGTCCATGTTGCCAGCCCAGGGTCGCAGGGCACCCGTGCCCAGCGGCGGGCGTCCCGACCCGCCACGGCGGTGCCATACGCTGTTGGGGTTCGATGACGTCCGCTATTGTATGTTCTGACTGCGGTTGAGGCGCTCCGTCGATGCGGGGACGTGGTCTGGTACCAACCTCCACGCCAGTTCGACGCAGTTAACCGAGCCTCCCACCAGGACGCGTGATATGGGTGATCGCGGGGACATCGTCCGCCACGCGTTCTGGAGGGACGAGGGGGATCACACGCCGGCGCGGTTCGGCGCACTCGTGAACGCGGTCGACGACGGGATCTTCCAAATCGATCCCGACCGGCGGTTCGTGGCGGTGAACGATTCCTTGACGGTCATGACCGGACACGCCCGGGAGAAGCTTCTGGGTGCGTCATTGTCCCGGCTCCTCGCCCAGCCTGACCGACGCCGCGTCACGCGGGAGATCCGCCACCGGCGATCCGCGGGGTCGCCCGACGTCGAGACGTTCACCGTCGGGGTGCTGACGGACGCCGGTGATCCCAAAGCCTGCGAGCTTCGATTGACGGTCCTCACGGACGAGGACGAGCTGCGGGGCACGATCGGCACGCTTCGGGACATCAGCGACCGCAAGGCCCGGGAGCGTGCGCTCGAAGAGACCCGACGCCAATATCAGACGCTCGTGGAGAACTTTCCCAACGGGGCAGTTGCGCTCGTCGACGAGGACCTCCGGTACCAGGTCGTCGGCGGGACCCCCGTGGATCCGGAGGCCCAGTCGGCGAGCGATCTCGAGGGAGCACCGATCCGCGAGGTCGTCACCGACGAGTTGGCCGGGGTGATCGCACCTCGTTACCGGGCCGCCCTCGAAGGGAAAGCGAGTTCGTTCGAAGTCGACCACGGCGGGGCCCATTCCCGAATCCACATCTTCCCCGTCCGGGACGACGACGGGGAGATTTTCGCGGCGATGGGCATGTCACAAGACATCACCGCCCGGAAGGGTCGCGAGCGTCGCCTCGAAGCGGAGCAACGGTACACCGAACGGATCCTCGACGCCATCGAGGACGTCTTCTACGTCGTCGACCAGGACGGCACGTTCCAGGAGTGGAACGAGACGCTGCGTCGCCAGACGGGGTATTCCGACGAGGAGATCGCCTCGATGCATCCGCTGGAATTCATCGTCGAAGAGGATCAGGAGGCGGTCGCGGCGGGGATCGAGGAAATCTTTGCGACGGGTAGCTCACGGGTGGAGGCCGACGTCCGCACGAAGGGCGGGGATCGCCTCCCCATGGAATTTGTCGCCTCTGCGGTGGAGGACCGGGACGGCGACACCGTCCTCGTCGGGATCGGCCGGGATATCAGCGAGCGCAAGGCCCATGAACGGGCGCTCGAGGCCACGACCGCCGAACTCGAGACCCTCTTCGATGTCCTCCCCGTGGGCGTGGTCGTGGGGGGAGCTGACGGGGAACTCGTCGCCGCGAACGACGCGGCTCACGAGATCTGGGGCGGTGATGTCTTCGACGCCGAGTCCGTCGAGGAGTACGAGCGATATCCGGTCTTCGATGCCGACACCGGCGAGAGCATCGAGCCGGAGGAGATGATCCTCGCCCGCGTGCTTCGGGGCGAAAAGGTCATCGAACCTGACGTCTGCGAGTTTCACACCCTCGACGACGAGCGTCGGTTCGTCGAACTCCAAGGGATGCCGATCCGGGACGATGACGGCGAGGTCGTCAGGGGCGTGGTGACGATGAGTGATGTCACCGAGCGCTGGGCCGCCCAGCAACAGCTGGAGAAAAGCGAACGCCGATACCGCACCCTGGTCGAGAACTTCCCGGAGGGCGTGGTCGGCCTGTTTAACGAGAACCTCGAATACACGGCGATGGGCGGCCAACTCATGGAGGACCTCGGCGTCGAGCGTCGAGACCGCGTAGGCGAGGGAATTTCCGACGTGTATCCGCCGGACGTCGTCGAGACGATCGAACCGCATTTCCGGGCCACGTTGGACGGGGAATATCGTACCTTCGAGGTGGAACTGTACGGTCGGCATCTGTTCGCCCATACGCTCCCCATCGGGGAGATCGACGAGGAAGGATCGGCCGGCATGATCGTGATCCAGGACGTCACGGATCGTCGGGAGTACGAGCGAAAACTCGAGGAGTACAATGCCCGTCTCGAACAGTTCGCTCACGCGGCGTCCCACGACCTCCAGGAGCCGTTGCGGATGGTCTCGACGTACCTGCAGATGCTCGAACAACGATACGGCCACCAGCTGGACGGGGAGGCCGAGGAATTCCTCGAGTTCGCGGTCGATGGCGCCGATCGCATGCGCGAGATGATCGACGGCCTCCTGGCCTACTCGCGGATCGAAACGGAGGGCTCGCCGATGGCCGCCATCGATCTCAATAACGTCGTTGATGACGTCCTACACGATCTCCGCTTACAGATCGAGGAAACCGGGGCGGAGGTCACGACGGACGATCTTCCGAAGGTGGAAGGCGATGCGGGACAGCTGCGGCAGGTGTTCCAAAACCTGATCGAGAATGCGCTGGAATACAGCGGCCAGACCCAGCCCCGGATTCATGTCAGCGCGGATCGGCGGGGCGGCGAATGGGTGATCTCGGTCAGTGACGAGGGCATCGGCATCGCCCCCGACGATCGGGAACGGATCTTCGAGGTCTTCGAGCGATTACACACGCATGCTGACCACGAGGGCACGGGGATCGGGCTGGCGCTCTGCGAGCGCATCCTCGAGCGCCATGACGGCGAGATCTGGGTGGAAGGCGAGCCCGGGGAGGGGGCGACGTTCTCCTTTACTCTCTCGCGCGCGGCCGAATCGGATGCGTGAACGCGAGTTGCTGTCCACGCTACAATGGAGGCGGCTTCGCTTCCCGCGAATGCCTCGGGTCCGGTCGCGAGGTGATCGCTCACGTCGATCGTCGCGAACAAGGTCTGCGGCCGATCGCGCTGGTCCGTAGCTCGCCCCATGCGCAGTTCCGCGCGAAGCGGTCGTTATGCCGGGATGAACGCGATCGATGGCCCGCCCGCCGGCTGTGGACCGTTCGAAACGTTGATTACTGGCTTTCGGCGATTCCACGGTAGCGTGCAGGTCCCGTTCACGGCACGGCTCCCGGCGTGGCCGTCGAGCCGTCGACCGGAACGCCTGGCGTTGGGATTCGGGATCCTCACCGGCGTCCTCGCCATCGGCTTGGCCGCGGTGGAGTTTTCGACCTCGCCGGAACTCGATTACCACGCCTATTATTTCGCCGGACGGGCCGTTCTCGCGGGCGATCCGTTCGTGGGCTGGGCGATCACGGAGGGCTCGTTCCTGACGGAGAAGGCCTATGTCTACACCCCGGTGACGGCGCCGGTCTTCACGATCTATGGTGTCTTCGCGCGCTGGCAGATCGGGTATCTCCTCAACATCGGGGTGTTGTTTCTCGCGTTCTTGGGGATCGGCCGGCTCGTCCTCCGGTTGCTTGACCGGCAAGGCGTCGCGCTCGAGCGGACCGATCGCATGCTGATCATGGCGTTCTGTGTGGTATCCGGCCACAGCATCCTGGGCATGTATCGCGGGAACGTGGATCCACTGATCCTGGTCGCCCTGGCCGTGGGGTTGTTCGCCATCGAGGACGGAGACGAGGCGCTTGGCGGATCCCTGTGGGCGGTCGCGGCCCATTTCAAGCTGTTCCCGGCGCTGCTCGGCGTCTGGATCCTCTACCGGCGGGCCTACCGCGCGATCGCCGCGGCCATCGTGGTCGGGGTTGGACTCCTGCTCGTCGGTGTGGCCGCCTTCGGGGTCGGCCCCCACCGCGAGTTCGTTTCGTTTATCCTCTACGAACGCAGCCGACAGGGCGCGTTCGAAGGCGGGCTCGACCCGACGCTGATGTGGATCACGCTCCGTCGGCCGCTTTCACAGGTGCTGCCGCTTTCGGGCAATCAACTCCTCATCGTCTCATTGGCGATCATCGTGCCGTTCGTCTATCTGGTGTATCGCGATGCGGAGACCGATCTCGACGCGATCGTCGCGTTCTTCGCGACGATGGTCGCGCTCCTGATTACCGTCGTCCCCTCGACCCTCAACTACGTCGTGTATCTCTACTTCCCGCTGGTTGGACTGGTCTACCTGGCCAGAGATCCGGTGGCTAAAGGGCTGTTCGTGGCGGGCCTGCTCCTCGTGAGCCTCCCGCTGTTTCCCCAGCACGTCGAACTCCTCGTCGGCGGGTTACCGATGGAGGCTGCCATCGTGGCCACGGCACGGGCCGTGATGACGTACGCCTCGATCCCCCTCGTCGGGTTCCTGTTGCTCCTCGGCGGGTGCATCCGGTTCGTCCGGGCCCCAACCGAGGGCTTCATTGAATCATGAAGGAAGGAGGCTCCGGAGATGCCGTCGAAGTTGTCGACGGCCTGGGGGCGACATCGCGTTGCGGACGTGTCGATCGAGGGACTGGCCCAGCCAGAGGCATTTGTAGAACGCCGCCGCGGTCTCGTAGTCCGGCGGGAGGTGACGGTGGCGCCGATAGCCGCCCTGCAGGGCCCGGCGCAACCGTTCCCGTTCCCCGTCGCCGAATCGGAACCAGTCGATAAAGCGCAGTTCGGCTCGGGCGAGCGCATAGCCGGCGGTGGGGACGTGCGCATTGCCCCAATCGAGAAGCGCACTGACCGATCCGGACTCGGTCACGAGCAGGTTCCCGGGGAACAAGTCGCCGTGTGAGAGGACCGGCTGGCCCTCGGGCACGTCCCATCCGGGCCATCGACGCGCCAACTGCCGGCCCCGTGTGGGGACGTCGAGGCCGGCGGGCGACCGGATCACCAGTCGCTCCCCGCGCCGGCCGATGCCACCCGTACGGGGAAACCGGTGGGTCGCGTGTAACTCGCCGAGCATCGCCCCGACCGTCTCCACGATGTCCTCCCGGACGGCCGGCACCACCTCCGGGAACGGCGTCGGGGGGTCGCCCTCGCGAAATTCGTAGACCGCCCAGGGCGTCGCGGAGTCGGACCCGTCCCGAACCTGCCCGGACGCGATCACCGCCGGACACGGCAATCCGGTAGTGTCGCGTACGAGCCGAACGACGTCGGGCTCGATTACGTTTCCCGTCCTTACGCTGGGGCCGCCGAGCTTGCACACGACACGCCCCGGCGGCCCGTCCACGTCGAGCAGATACGTCTCGGCGACACGGCCACCGCTGGCTCGAACACCGGAGCGGATCGACCGATCCAGGGCGGCCGCGACGATCAGGTCGACCCGCGCGGGAACCGTGCCCATCGCGTTGGCCTGCGAGCGGGTGGGGATTAGTCGCGTCGGTTCGCCCGGCGGATATCAGTACACTCAACCGTACCCCGGGCGGATCGCGGGACATCACAGCGACGGATGCTCAGTAACAAACAGGTTCTGACGGGTATTCTCCTCTGGGTGCTCATATTCGGGGCATTCGTCACGTTGGCCGGGATCACGGATTTCCTCACACACCTCGGCGCGATCACGCCCCGCGAGTTCGGCGGCCTCCTGCTCGCCGTCGCCGTCGGAGTGGTGGCGATGGGATCGTGTCTCCACGTGATCTCCCGGTATCTCGGGCTGGCCTCCTCGCTGATCGAGACGATCTTTCTAAACACCACGGTGAGCCTCGCGCACAACTTGACCCCGTTCGGGCAGGCCGGCGGCGCCCCGATCGGGGCGGTCATCCTCGCCCGGCGATACGACGGGGATTACGAGGAATGTCTCGCGGCGCTCTCGATCAAAGATATCGTGAGCTTTACCCCCGCGATCCTGGTATTCGTGTTCGGCGGCGGGTACATCGTGCTGTTCGTGGATGAAGTCCCCGGAGAGCTCCAGCCGCTATTTGCGGGGTTCGCGCTGTTCGTGATCGCCGTCGTCGCGGTGGTGCTGACGATCCGGCGCTATCCCACGCGCATGCGTCGGGTGCTCCGCCTCATCGGGCGACGGATCAACCTGATCGCCTCCCGGATCCCGTTCGTCCCGAGCCTCGACCCGGATGAGCTGGCCGCCCGGATCGACAACTTCGCGGACTCCATGGGCGAGATCGCATCCGACCGACCGACCGTCGCGCTCGCCAGCGCGCTTGCCACGACCGCGTTTGTGGCACAGGGGTGCTTGCTCTGGTTGACCCTTGACGCCGTCGGGATCGACGTGCCGGTCGCCCTCGCGATCTTTATCGTCCCGGTCTCGTTGTTGGCATCCGGGCTTCCGTTGCCGGGCGGCAGCGGCGGCGTCGAAAGCGTCCAGATTCTCATGCTCCTCGCGACGACCGAGGCCACCTCGTCCGCGACGATCACGGCCGTCGTGCTCAGTCGCGGGATGGTGTTCTGGACTCCCATCGTACTCGGATCGCTTACCCTGCTGGCATTTCAGCTGGACCGGCTGGCAACGAGTTGACTGCCTCGATCGTCGGGGAGCGACCAACCTCCTGGAAGGGCTCACGCCCGATCGATCGCTTCGCTCCTTGACGCTCAACGGATATAGCCGAGGTCCTCGAGCTGTTGTTCGAGGTCCTCATCGATCTCGACGGTCTCCTCGGTGACGATCCCGCTGTCGGCGAGCCGGCCGAACGCAGCCTCGAGACGCTCGTCCGCGGCGCGGGACCGCACATTTGCCTTCCCGGCCCCCGGGATGTCGACGGTCACGTACCGGTCACCATGCCGTGCGATCTTGTGGACACCCCCATCGTGGGCCTCATACATCGCCTCCCACGGCCCGAGGTAGCCCTCGATCGTATCGATCGACGCGTACTTCGCGCGTTTCTCGGCCGGGAGCCGAAACGTCGAGGCCAGGATCTGCTCAGGGGCCGTCACAGCGTCGTGACCGGATTCGCCGTCGGCGGCCGCGCGCATCAGCGCCGGTAACTCGGTCAGCGAGACCGGCTCGTCGACACGTCGACCTCCGAGGTCGTCGGGATAGCTGATCACCAGCGGCACGTGCGTAAGCACCTCGTGGATCCCCCACTTGTGCCCCCGGAGGCGAACGTCCTCGTTGAGCCGACTCCGCTCGCCGAAGGCCTCGCCGTGATCGCTCGTGACGATGAGCACGGTCTCGGAGAGTAACCCGCGCTCGTCAAGTCGTGCAACCACATCCCGGATAACGGCGTCCACCTGTCGAATCGCGCCATCGTAGAGCGGTTCCAGCGCCCGAATCCGGTCCCAGCCCTCGCCCCGCAAAGTCTCCCACACGCTCGGGGTGTGCTCGCGCTGGATCTGCCAATGTCGCTCTTCGGCCCACCGATCGTGTTCCGGCTCGGGTTCGTAGGGGGAGTGGGCGTCCATCAGGTTCAGGCAGGCCGCCCAGGGGCCGGACTGGCGCGCTTCCCATTCGAAAAAATCGTCCGCAAAGGCGCCGCCGTGGAGCGTCTTGTACCCGGTCGTCTCACCCGCGATGTCGAGCGTTTTCGCCAGCGAGTCCAGACGCTCGGAAAGCGGTCCTGGCTCCGAGTCCTCGTCCCGGTCGATCCCCTCCGATCGGTCCTCGCGGCCGAACGTATGCTGTATGCGGGCGACGAGGTCATACCACCGAAAGTAGCCGCGTTTGAGGATCGTCCCATCGAAGACGTTTTCCAGACGCTCGGCGAGAGGGTAGTCCGGTTCGCCGACAAACGCGAACGCGTCGCCGAGGTTCGACGCGTTCGACACGATGCGGTTGTTCGTGAACAACCCGGTCGCATACCCGTGCTCTCCGGCCATCTCGTGCCAGATCGTGCGGGTCGGATCGATGTGAGTCGTGTGGTGGGCGGCCCCGTGGGCGGCGACATGTTCCCCGGTGAACATGCTCACATGGCTGGCGATGCTGTGAATCCCCGGCGCGCGAGCTTGCCGGTACACCGTGGCGCGATCGGCGAATTCCGAGAGGAACGGCGTCGTCTCCCGGGCGTACCCGTGTATGCTCGTGCTCTCGGCCCGCACCGAGTCGAGCACGACGAGCAGGACGTTGTACCGGCGGGTCACGATGATCCCTCCAGGTGGCGACGGCAAAAGACTTACACGGTCGACTGTCGGGGGCTGTGTCGACACGTTATTGCCTCCCCGTGCGGACCGTCGAGCCGTCGACGCATCGATCCATGCACCGGCGACAGTTCCTCGGTCTCGGCGCCGCCCTCGGGACGTCCCTGCTCGCGGGATGTACGTTGGGAACATTCGAGGAAAGCGATCGGCGGTCGGGGGCCACCGTCTCCCTCGAGCCCGTCCTTTCGGGGCTGACGTTCCCGACGGACATGGCCTTCCTCCGAGGTGGTGGGAGCTTGGTCGCCGAACGTGACGGACAGGTCCTGCGGGCAACCGAGGACGATCGGGTGGAAGGGCCTATCCTGGACCTGTCCGACCGCCTGGCGGGCACCCAGGGCGAACAGGGACTGCTGGGGCTCGCGTGCCATCCGTCGTTTGCGGACAACCGGAAGTTCTACGTCCGGTATAGCGGCCGGGCGGCCGAGGAGGCCCTCTCGCACACCGAGGTCCTCGCCGCATTCGAGGCCGAGGGGGATCTGCGCGGCGTCGTCCCCGGTTCCGAGCGCCGGATCCTAGAAGTGCCCCAGCCGGGGCCGAACCACAATGCCGGCGGCATCGCGTTCGGCCCCGATGGCTACCTCTACGTGGCCTTCGGTGACGGCCAGCGACAACCCGAGGATCGGGGCTGGTCGTGGTGGCACGACCAGGGCGAAACCGCCCAAAACACCATGGACAACCTGCTCGGGGGGATCCTCCGAATCGACGTCGATACCGCCGATGGCGACCGGCCCTACGGCATTCCTCCGGACAATCCGCTCGTCGATCGCCCCGGCCGCGACGAGTACTACGCCTGGGGGCTCAGGAACCCCTATCGCATCTCGTTCGACGGGACCGACCTCTTCGTCGCGGACGTCGGCGAGCACGTCCGGGAGGCGGTCTACCGCACGGAGAAAGGAGCGAATCACGGTTGGCCGATCCTCGAAGGTTCGTCGTGTGCGCCGAGCACCGCGGTCGGCCACACCGTACAGGCGCGACCGCTCCAGGCGTTAAACCCGAAGACGTGGCAGGCCTTGACCAACCGGATCTCCCCGATCGGCGTCTGCCCCACGCCGCCCGGGGCGGATACGTCGTACCAGGAACCCCTTATCGCGTACCATCGGCCCGGCGCCAGGGCGATCACGGGCGGATTCGTCTACCGGGGAGATGCGATTTCGGCACTGCACGGGCTGTACATCTTCGGTGATTTCATCGCCCCGTCGCCGCTGTTCGCCGTCGATCCGGCCGTGGACGGCCCTCGGCCCCGCACGATGGCCGAACTCGAGGTCCTCGGGACGGCCGACGGCCGACTCGAGGACGCGCTGGTGTCATTCGGCCGGGACGGGAATGGGGAGATCTACGTCCTCACGACAAGTTTCGCCGAGGGTGGCGGGCGGATCCGACGACTAGCGCCGCCTCGAGCAAACGCCCAGGGGTAGGCACCGTTCGAACGCGATCAATCCGACCCGACGAGCGCGTGCCCGACCAGCATCCCTCCGGCACAGACAACACTCCACACGACGAACGCCCCCACGGTCAGCCCCGGCGCCTGCAGCGGCGTTCCAATTGGCCCGCTGAAGGCCCCCAGGGCCAGCACCATCACGACGACTGGTGCCAGTCCCGCGGCGATCGGTGGCCCGATCGAAGGGCCATACCGCCGCCCCATCCAGAGTCCAACGACAAACTGCGGGAGGAGGTACATGACCGCGATGGCCAGGATCCGTGTCCAAAGTCGGCCCACGATGAGCTCTTCCCGGACCATGAGAATCCCGGCGACGATGGTGAATCCCGCGGCCATGCCGAGGACGGTGGCTCCGCCAGGGAGGAGCCCGCCCAGCAGGAGGCGTCGACGATCCTCCTCGCGTCCGCCATCGAACATCGTCTCCGATGAGCCTGGCACTCGGGGCGGCTTGGCTTTACCGTCTCGAGCCCGCCGGGGATCAGTCCTGGGAGGTGAGCTCGGGGTCGAGCTGCTCCACGAGGGCCGCGTCCTCCGAGGCGACCCGGGCGGTATTGTAGAGATGGTCGAGCTGTTCGACCGTGTGCCCGACGTCGTACCGTTCGACGGCCGAACGGGGCTCGTATGCGTTCGCGAGGCAGGTATCGATGGCGTCGAGCATCCCGTCGAGGTGTCCGTAGGCGAACCGTTCGCCGTTTTCCGTACGGATCGTCCGATCGAAGGGGGCGACGTCCGCCGCCGCGACGGGCGTGCCACAGGCGTTGGCTTCGAGGGTCGAGAGCCCCAGCGTGTCGGCCGTCGAGGCCGTGGCGAAGACGTCGATCGAGGAGTAAAAGTCCGGGAGCTCCTCGCGGGGCAGGAAGTCCCGGAACTCCACGTTCTCCGGTGCCTCGCGTTCGAGGCGCTCGCGGCGAGGGCCCTCCCCGACGATCACGAACGCGTACTCCGGCAGCTCCTCGGCCGCGCGGAGCAGCTCGGCGACGTTTTTCTCCATGCTCAGGCGGCCGCTGTAGCCGACCACCGTCCGGTCAGGGTACCAGTCGGCCCCGGTCGGCCGGAAGAACTCCATATCGATGCCCACCGGGATCGGGACCGCATCGACGGCCCGGTTGATCTGCTCCGTCGACGCCGTGACCACGTGGAAGCTGCGGAGAAAGGTATTCTCGAATGGCACGTAGAGTTTCGCCAACACACGGGCCATCAGCTCGCTCCGGACGCTCTGATGGAAGTACTCCTCGATCGGCGTATGATGGGTATACACCGCGGGGAGGTCGTGTCGCCAGGCGTAGTAGCGACCGAGGATGCTCGACGGCGCGGGGCCGTGGCAGTGGACGATGTCGAGCTCGGGGAGGGTCGAGGGCCGGCGGAAAAACGGCACGCGGTAGCCATCGTAGAACGGGTTCGGGAGGGATTTGACCGGGATCTCGTGCTCGCCAGGCTCGTAGTCCCCGTCGGGATAGACGACGTACACCTCGTGGCCGCGATCCTCGAGTTCCTCCCGCCAGAGTTTGATCGTGTAGGTGACGCCGTCGATCTCCGGGAAGTAGCTGTCCGTGAACAACCCCACCTTCATGCGACCACCTCCCGGTACAGCGCGTCGTATCGATCCGCCACGGTCGACAGCGAGAACTGCTCGCTTCGGGCGGCCGCCTGCGCACCGATCCTGGCCCGCAACGCCTCGTCCTCGAGCCGCCGCAGGGCCCGTTCGAATCCCGCGATGCCCGGCTCGTCGACCTTCAGACAATCCTCGCCGTCCCGAAGCCACTCGAAGGGCTCGATGTCCCGCACCACGACCGGCTTGCCAGCGGCCATCGCCTCGAGGAGCGCGATGCCCTCGTTTTCCTCGTGGGTCGGGAAACAGAAGATGTCGCCTGCCGCGTACGCCCCTCGGATATCCTCGATATAGCCCGTGAACGTGCAATTGGGGGGCGCGTTGTCGATCAAGGTGCGCGTTTCGCGGCCCTTGAGCGCCCGGTCGACGGGCCCGAACCAGACGAAGTCCAGATCCGGCATGACCTCGGCCAGCTCGACGAACGTTTCCAACCCCTTCCGCTTGATGACGTGGCCGACGAGGAACACGGTCGGGGACGAGAGGTCGTACCGTTCTCGGTACGCGGTCTCGAGCTGCTCGAAGCCCGCCAGGCGCTCCCGGTCGACGCCGTTCGAGATCACCGTCGTCGGGGTCTCGGTATAACCCTCGATCAGGCCCCGATTGTACTCCGACGGACAGACCAGCGCGTCGGCCAGGCCGTAGGCCCAGGAAAGATACGGTTTGAGCGGTTTCGCGATCGCGTTCGAGAACCGGAAGCTCTGCCCGAAGTCCTCGGCCGTGACGTGTGTGTGCGCGACGACGGGGACCCCATTGGCGCGAGCCCGTTTCGCATACCACACCGAACGCGGTCCCATGAGGTTACAATGAAAGATGTCGGCATCGACCGTCGGCGTCGTCGTATACGCGATCGGGAGCCCGTCGAACATCTTGCGCTGGTGCCTGACGGAAGCCCGGATCCCCCCGGTGACGTGGTCGCCGAATTCGAAGTAGTGGCTCACCGTCAGGTCCGCACCCGGGGCTCGACCGGGGGTCGGTGCACTCGCGGGGGCGGCGCTATCGGACTTCAAGCCAGGGAACCTCCACCAGCGGCGGGATGTGGGTCTCGATGTGGTGCTCCCAGACCCCGTCCTCCCCGAAGGCCTCCCCGTGATCGGCGGTGACGACGACCTTGCCGTCCAGCTCGGGGACCACCTCGGCAACGGCCTCCAGGACGATACGGAGGTTCTGCTCGTACAGTTCGAGGGCGGCTCCTCGGGTGCCGTTGCTGACGACGTCGGTCGGATCGAGTTCGAGCCACAGCCCGGCCTTCTGTGCCAGCTCGCTGCCCTCGAGGTGGCGTTCGACGGTGGGGCGGACCCGATCGCCGATCGAGGCGAGCATGCCGCCGGATGGTTCCGTGTCCCCCGTCCCTTGTTCGCTGATCCCTTCCTGAATACGTTTGAGCTTGCGACCCTTCCCGCGGGCGAGATACGGGGCGTGGGGCTGCATGTAATGAAGCACGGTCCGCTCGGCCCGCTCGGCAACGTCGGCGTGGGTGCGCCAGGCGTTGACGAGACTGTCCGGGGGGACGGTGCCGAGCTCATCGTCCCAACCCTCCTGCCAAACGTCGATGACGTCGCGGAGGTGGTCCGTCGCGGTCCACTCGTAATCGCAGCTCGCGCCCCATTTGAGCTCGTTCAGCGGAATGCCCAGGCTGTTGATGAACGGGTTTCCCGAGAAATACGCGATATCGTGCTGTCCGGTGAACGTGCGATAGGCCCATTCGGGCGTCGACGATCCGGGGCTTGTCTGCTTGGTGAGCGTGCCATCGAGATATTCGTCGTAAACCTCATTGAAGAGATCATACCGGCAGGCGTCCAACACGAGACAGTAATCCCACTCCGATTCGACGAACCGCTGCGCACTCATCATTTAGACGCACCTTATCGATTTCATATATGTCTTCGGAATCAGTTGCCAGCAGGTGCGTTGGCCCGCTCGGGTCCTTTACGTGCCGGGAGACAGGCGACGCGTGTCAAAGTATCGGATGATCGGCGTCCCGCGCATCGACCTCGGTGACCACACTCGCCGTTCGGACGGGGACATCTCCGGGGATAGGCCCAGAGGCATTCTGGAACCGAAGCGAACGGTACGATATGGACCGGCGGGGATTTCTCGCCGCTGGCGCTGGAAGCCTCGGCGCGGTCGGCTGTTTGGGCCGTGACGAACAACTCGCCCGGCTGGCCTGGATCGATATCCGGAACGATCGGGCGGAGCCCTACGACGTCGAAGTTGTCGTGGAGGACGGGGGCGAGACGGTCTTCTCCGAATCGTATCACCTCGGGACGGAGCCCGGCGACGCCGCCATCCTCGAGGAGGGTCCCGTCGAAGGCGAAGGCCGGTACGTCGTTCGGGGACGCTCGGGGACGAACACCGTGAAGTCGACACCATGGATGTCGTCGACGGTGAGGAAACCTGCATCGGCGTGACATTCGATCTCCTCAATAACGGGAGCGTGGGTTGGGACACGAGAGCCATGCGGGAGTGCTGAGCGGTGAGTCGATTGGCGACGGGCTCGTTTGATCGCTCCGGTCGTCCACTACGTTGCGGCACGCAGCGATGCTGACGTACCTCGCGCCGTGGTGAGGCCTATGGGTTCAATACGATCTTCACGCCGGCGCGCTCTGCCTCCGCACGAAACCCGGCCTCGTAGTCGGTCATCTCGAACGCCGGCCCGACCACCGGGGAAAGGTCGATGGACGGGGCGGCCGCGAGCGTGCGTCGCCAGTCGACGTCCCGACGCGCGTTGATGGGCAGGATCGAGATCTCCTCGTTGACCATCCCGTTGAGATCGACCGACACCCGCTCGGCTCCGTGGTAGACGCCGATCTGGACGAGATCACCGCCCGGGTGAAGGCTGTCCTCGGCGACCTGCAGCGCGGACTGGTGGCCGGAGGCCTCGAGGAAGACGTCCACGGGCTCCTCAAGGGGCCCCTCCGCGACGTTCCGGGTGGCCGTCGCCCCCATCTTGCGGGCGATCGGGAGTCGCGTGCCTTCGTCAACGTCGGCGCCGATCATCACGAGCTCGCTGGCGCCGGCCTCCCGGGCCGCGACCAGGGCGCTCAGACCGGCCGACCCCGGCCCCGTTATCGCCACCCGATCCCCGGGGGCAAACGACGAAACGTCGATCCCGTGGAAGCCGATCGCGAGAAGCTCGAGGAATACGCCCTCGTCGAAGGTCACCCCCTCGGGCAGCGCATAGAGGTTCCGGGCGGGCACGATCACGTACTCAGCGAGCGCCCCCGGCACCGCGGTGTCGATGCCGATCGACTTCCGCCCGTGCGGCGAAAACCCGGTCTCGGTGGTACAGAGGTTTTGGCGCCCCGCCCGGCAGTTTCGACACCGGCCACAGGAGATACGCGGTTCGACGGCCACGCGCTCGCCGCCCTCCCAATCCCCAACGCGAGGCCCGACGGCGTCGACCACGCCCGCGAACTCGTGCCCGAACACTTGCGGGAGGTGCGGTTCGTAGCGGTGATAAGACTCCTCCCAGCGGTAGAACGGCCCCTCGACGCCGCCGTCGATGCCGACTGATTTTACCTCGATGCGGACTTCATCCTCATTGGGAGTCGGGATCGGGCGCTCCGCCAGGGTCATTCCCACGCCCGGTTCGCGCTTCTCGAGGACGGTCATCCCATTCGTATCTGTCATGGCTCCAGCCATTCGGATGGACTACGTTACCCTTTCGGGTCAGAACGCTCGCGTGCGAATGCATGAGGATACATTCTCCCCCAGGATCGTTCGGACGAACGTCGGCACCGAGACACGATTGCCGATCGGTGAATTCGTCCCCCCATGACATTGATACGGGTCCGCCCGGTGGCCGTATCAAGCACCGTCGCGAGCTCCTCGCCGGTGTCACGGCACCAATCGTTGTTGGCGCCAGCGGATGCATCGGAGGGATCACGTGTGGAGACGGCGATGCCAGCGAACCAATCAACGTCGAATGAGGTTCCCGGGACGGATACACCGCCACATAACATCGCTCGACCCTGGCGCGACAATGGGAACGAGGATCGGCTCGGTGAATGCATGGATCGGGAGCCGACACTTCCGTTCGATGTTGAGATCGGGGTCCGCTTGGCAGAGTCGGCGATGTTGGAATATCCGGCGACTCGGTGGGTCCAGTGGGCACGCAGTCGGGAGGAAGCCGATCGGTTATGGCCCACACCCCAGAACCCCCTCGGGGAGGTCGATTATGACGAAACCTCCGTGATCGTCGTGCAATCCGGACCGCGTTCCGGGGGCCGGAACCACCACTGGGTTCGCGTGGAGGATGTCCCCGACGGATTGCACGTGCACGGATATCAGCTCGATCCCGAAAACGCACAGGCCGACGCCAGCGACTCGGAGTCGGTCATCACCGTCGACTACGTGGGAAAACCGGGAGAGACAGTCGTCGTGAGCTACACCACATCACGGTCTACGCGGGAACACTTCACGGCGGAAAACGGACCAATAAGTATTGACGACGAACCTGACCAATCCGGGTCCGAGGAACCATCACGATGATCCCTCCAAAACGAATAAAACGCGGTCTTCATGCCGCTCATGTTCCACTATACTCGAGGTTTCACGTTTGACGAGAGTAGCAGCATTCCTTTTCCCTTCAGCCTTAAGAACCCGTTCGTATCCCCTTCCACCCCCGTCCAAGCCACGTCTTATCTCGCCGCAGTGCTGAAGACGCTGGGAATCCGCGCCGAGTCCCGAACCTTCACACGACCAGAAGCGCGCCATAGGCGTCCTGGGCCGCGTGCGGTTCGCACATATAGAGCGCCGCGCCCATATCATCAAACGTGTCTTCCAGTATATGTCCGTCCCGGCGCATGGTCGACTCCTGCCCCCAGTCCTGTATTTCGGAGTCTTCCATGGGGACGACGTTATGATCCCCGTCGCCCGTCCACTCCCAGATCACGGTCGCCCCGTTTGAAATCCGCACCGCGGGGGGTTCGAAGGCGTTGTCATCGCCCCCACCGACCCGGATCCGAACCTCCGCTTCTCCTGTGCGATCGACGAAACTTCCATCGTAAAGGTTGGCATCGTTATCTTCGAGGAACTCGTGCGCGAGCTCTTCGGAATCTAACGCATCATTATCATTACGGTTGAACTCCGAGAAGCACCCGGCGATGGCCACACCGGCGACGCTGGCCAGTGACGCGATCGTCGTCCGCCGGCTATGAGGAGTCACTTGCTAGTGATCGTCCCAGAAGGACTTCAGGATTATCTCATGACAGCTTTACATTCAATTCGTCGCACCTCCAGTAGGGGAAGCCCGCCGGATCGCGGCCGTTGTTTCCCGATTCAGAAGGAAACTCAGTACGCCCGACATTGTGGGGTGGGGTACCAGCGTAACCATGACGACGAGGGAGTGCCGCCAGGACGCGACTCACTTACGACCAGCGGGGGCGGGGGTGTTCCCCGCCGATTCGAACACGGATCGGCCGAGGATCAGTATCATCCCCCGTCGGGCTGGGGCGGCTGACCCACGCACGGTGACGTACCGAGGGTCGCTGACGGGTCATCGCGTCTATATCAGCCCGCGTGTGGGCCCCACGACGTACGAACTTTCCGGCGTCTCGTCCTGGCGCATCTGGGGCAGGACCGGCATGCTGGTACAGTGACACCCGATAAAGAACGACGCGTCTCGTGGATCGGGCTCGGACGGTGGACTCGCAGGCCGTACACTCGTAGCGGCGATCGTCGGGGGTCGTCATGGGCGGCACACCCCCATGTGCAGCGCCGGACAGTCCTGGTCCTCCTCGGTAATCTCCATCCCGCACCACTCACAGCTCCGGCATCTCGTCCTCGGCCACCGCTTCCTCGCCGGCGGTGGCACTCATTGCTTGCACCCCCGGCTACCGCGGAAATATGAGTAAATGTAAAGAGCTTGATGGGGCTGGAGGGATTTGAACCCCCGATCGACTGATATCCCCGGTGTATGCGCCTCGGAACTCCAGAGGGTCGTCATCGCGGTCGTCGATCAAACGCCCGCTCGGTATATCAGCCTGGAGTGTCGTCCCGGGCGCAGTGGCCTCTGGAGTCAGTCGCCATGCCTGGCTTGGCCACAGCCCCTCACTAGCGCCGAAGCACATTCCGGGTATAGGGGTTTCGGTTGCGCGCATCAGCTCTCCAGAAACGGCCCCTCGCTGGCGGATTCGGACGATGTTCGCGCTCGGGTGAAGCGCCGGCGGATCGCCCCCTCGTCCACCGCGAACAGGATCCCCAACGCCAATATCAGCAATGACGTCTCGCTCGGGAACGGCAACACGAGCGACACGGCAAGTACAGCGAGCGAGATGCCGCCAGCATGCCGGAACCGGTCGCGATCCAACCAGCGCCGGAGGCGGGAGCCGAGCACCAGGGTCGCCCCGGCGACGAGGACCCCGAGCAGGGCTGCGGTCACGCCGGCCATCCCCAGGACCGGGTCGACGGACAGTGCAGGAATGCCGCCGGCCGGCCGGATGCTGAGTAGCAATCCCACCAGGACCACCAGGCCGATGCGTGGCGAGCGATCGCCGAGGCGGTCACTCCCGATCTGCGCCGCGACGAGCAACAGGACGAGCACGGCGACGAGCCGCAGGGTCGCCGTATCCATCAAGGCCATCGCCATCGGCGCCATCGAGGCCTGCAGGCCCGCGAGGAACGCCAAGACGACACCGAGCGACGCCATGCCCGGGAGATAGCTCCGCCCCTCCCCGTCGAAATCAGTCAGCACCACCGTGATGGCCCCGCTGCCACCGAAGATCATCGTGCCGACGAGGACGACTCCAACTGGCGAATCGAGCACGCCGGCCACGGCGACCATCGCGAAGACGCCGTCGACTAGCGGTAACCCGAGCATCCAACCTAGCCGCCTGAGTTCCGCAGGGAACGCTGGCGCTCCCCGGCGGCGTCCACCGGAATTGGACATCGGATCAGCCCGATCGACGGTCCGCCGATGGCGGGGAGATGGAGTCGGCGGGCGGCACCAGCGTCCACGTCGTGGAGCGCTTGCGAGTTGTTGTGAAGAAACCGACATCGGTCGCAAACGCTCGGGTCGCGTTACAGCCCGTCGACGTGGAACTGGTGCGGGCCATACTACTCATAAAGGGAGGGTTCATGAAAAAGGTGGCGTGAGGGGCGATGGCACGCCACGGGCGGGTCTCGCAACGTTTTTCCCGGTACATTGGTCACCCGTCCTATGGGGACGGACGAGCGCACCGCTGCACCATTTTCAGAGAAACTCCGGGTCCCCGAGTCGCTGACATTCGACGACGTGCTGCTCCGCCCCGCACGGAGCGACGTCGAGCCTGACGAGGTCGATTTGACGACGCAGGTGTCCACGAACGTGGAGTTGAGCGCCCCGGTGTTGACCGCCGCCATGGACACGGTGACCGAGGCGCGCCTGGCGATCGCGATGGCACGACGGGGCGGGTTGGGGGTCCTCCACCGGAATATGCCCATCGAGTCGACGGGCGAGGAAGTCGAGCGCGTCAAGCGGGCCGACGAGCTCATCATCCGGGATGTCGTCACGGCCGCCCCGGACCAGACCATCGAGGAGGTCGATGCCATGATGGAAGAACGTGGCGTCAGCGGGGCCCCGGTGGTCAACGACGACGAGGAAGTCCTCGGCATCATCAGCGGCACGGACATTCGGCCGCTGTTGAGCGTCGGACAGGACGATCAGGTCCGGGAGGCGATGACGTCCTCGGTGATCACCGCCGACGAGTCCCTCACTGCCCGCGAGGCGCTCGATCTCATGTTCGAGCACAAGATCGAGCGCGTCCCGATCGTCGACGAGGACAACCGGTTGCAGGGCCTGGTGACGATGCAGGGAATCCTCCAGCGCCGGGAGTATTCCGGCGCGGCCCGGGACGAGCAGGGGCGGTTGCGGGTCGGCGCGGCGGTCGGGCCGTTCGAGATGGAGCGGGCCGAGGTCGCCGACGAGGCGGGCGCGGACGTACTCTTTATCGATTGTGCCCACGCGCACAACAGCAACGTCATCGAGCACTCGCGGGAGATCGCGGCGAGCGTCGAGGCCGATGTGGTCGTCGGCAACATCGGCACCTCGGCGGCCGCCGCAGACCTCGTGGACTTTGCGGATGGCCTCAAAGTCGGCATCGGCCCCGGCAGCAGGCACTCGCTCTTCACTCCCGAGTACTTCTGCCAACCGATCATAGCGCCCCCCTCCGGCAAGCGCACTCTGGGCACCCAGGTCGGGACTTTCTAGCTCAAATGTCGTTTCGGTGTAGTAATCGAGCCCCCGCACGAGATGGGGGTCTTCTTCATAGTCGATGACGAGGTCCTCGAGCAGACCCTTGACCTGCTCGTACTGCTCGA
>CAZAYR010000023.1:0-2820 GCA_964489365.1 uncultured Salinarchaeum sp. | reverse complement strand
TTTGCGGATGGCCTCAAAGTCGGCATCGGCCCCGGCAGCATCTGCACGACCCGGGTCGTCACGGGGGCCGGGATGCCCCAGATCTCCGCGATCGCGGAGGTTGCAGACGTCGCCAGCCAACACGACGTGCCGGTCATCGCCGACGGCGGGATTCGGTACTCGGGCGACGCGATCAAGGCCATCGTGGCCGGCGCGGATGCAGTGATGCTGGGCTCGTTCTTCGCGGGAACCGCCGAGGCGCCCGGCCGGATCATCACGATGAACGGCAAGCGGTACAAACAGTACCGGGGGATGGGTAGCGTCGGCGCGATGCAGAGCGGCGACGGCTCGCGCTATCTCAAGGACGAGCCCGACGACGAAACCGAGTACGTGCCCGAGGGCGTCGAAGCCGCGACGCCGTACAAGGGGAGCCTCGAATCCGAACTCCACCAGTTACTCGGCGGCATGCGCAGCGGGATGGGCTACGTCGGCACCGGGACGATCCCGGCGGCCCAGACCGACGCCGCCTTCGTGCGGGTCTCCTCGGCCGGCCAACAGGAAGGCCACCCCCACGACGTGGTCATCACCGACGAGGCACCGAACTACCGGCCGTCGGAGAACACCTGAGCCCGCCGGATCGACATCGTTATCGGCGAGCCGACGACGCCCACCTGCAATGGGGCCCGCACGTTCCTTTCTCGACGACCGCGCCGCGGAAATCGCCGAGGGCGATCCCGCGGTCCCGTTCGGCTACGCCGAGCTCGAGCGTGCCGCCCGTGAGGAACTCCCCGACCGGGTCGTCGAGCACATCTTCGCGAGCCCGGGCAGCGGGGCCACCCGACAGGCGAACCGACGGTTCGACGACTGGAAGCTCGTTCCACGCGTGTTCCGTGACGTTAGCGACTGCTCGCTCGAGACGGAACTCTTCGGCGAGCGGGTCCCGGCGCCAGTGATGCTCTCGCCGATCGGCGGGCAGGAGACGTATCACGAGGAAGCCGAGCTGGCGAGCGCCCGGGCGGCGGCGGACCTGTCGGTTCCCTTCGCGCTCAGCACCGCCGCCAGCCGATCGATCGAAACCGTCGCCGACGCGATGGGCGAGGCGCCCCGGCTGTTCCAGCTCTACTGGACCGAGGACTGGGACGTGACCGCGAGCCTGCTCGAACGCGCTGAAGCGAACGGCTATCGCGGGATTTTGGTGACCGTGGACTTCCAGACCCGGCGGTGGATCCCCGAGGATATCGCCGATCCAATCACGATCCCGGACGGCCCGCCGGTCAACCTCGCGACTGATCCGGTCTACGAGCCCGGCGCCGCCGACGCGCCGTGGGATCTCACGACCACTTGGGAGGACCTCGCCTTTCTCCGTGAGCAGACCAATCTGCCGATCTATCTGAAAGGGATCGTCGACCCGGACGACGCGGGGCTGGCGGTCGAGCACGGGGCCGACGGGATCGTGGTCTCGAATCACGGGGCTCGCCAGACCGACGGTACGATCGGGACGATCGAAGCGCTGCCGGGGATCGTCGAGGCCGTCGACGGTGAGCTCCCGATCCTGCTCGATAGCGGTGTCCGGTGGGGCGCGGACGCGTTCAAGGCGCTGGCCCTGGGCGCCGACGGCGTGTTCGTGGGGCGACGGTACCTCCTCGGCCTCGCCCTGGCGGGCGAACGGGGGGTCTACGAGACCGTCCACAACCTCCTGGCCGAGCTCGAAAGCCTCGTGGGGCTGGCGGGGTATACGAGCGTGGACGAGCTCGACCGAAGCGTCCTCCACCGGACGGACCGACCCCGCTAACCGGGGAAGTGCCAACACTTCCGGTGGGCGTCGGGCGAGCTTGCCGGCGATGGCGACCGTCGGGTGGGCCGCGCTCACGTCCTGCTCGAGCTCCTCGACGACGCGACCCCGATGGTCGATGGCGCCCTCGACCACGCGGTGCTCGTCGGCGAAGAAGCACCGTTCGGGCGCGAGGCCGGGTCCGGGCACGAGGATCGCCGCACACGCCGGGAGCTGATCCTGGAGGACCGCGTTCATCACCATCGTCGTCGCGACCACGACGCGATCGACCGGCTCGTCCAGGATGAACTCCTCCAATGCCGCCCGGATCGGGTTCGGAGTCGTCGATTTGGCGCGCTTTGCCCGGTCGACGACGCGCTCGTCGGCCACGGCAACTGCATCCACGTTCGTCCCGCCCGCCTCGATTGCCGATGATCACGGATGTCCCCTGGGGAACCGGGCGGACGGCCCTTGGGCCCGTCGTCTCCATTGGACGATGTGCAATCCCTCCCAAAGATGGCACGGCACCCGCAACCATTTCATTGCAAGGCGGACTCGCCCGGGACATGTTCGCGGTAATCGTCCAAACGATCCTGCCCATCGTCGTGATCGTGATCGGTGCCGGATTCGCCGCCTACCTCGGCGCGCGACAGGCGCTGCCGGATTTCTACGGGGCGGCTTCGTGGGAGGACGTGGAACCATAGTACCGGCACCGCTCCCGCGCCGACCCGTCAGGCGGGTTCGATGTCGCGAGCGGTCCCGATTCCGACACCCTCGATGATCAGGCTCGCGGCGGGATCCGGCGGCGCCGCGGTGAGCGTGGCGGCCCGATTCCCGTCGGCCAAGAGCCGAACGGTGGTCGCCTCGTCGGTCACTTCGACCGCACTCACGATGGCCTCGAACCGGGTGTCGCGATGTTCGCCTTTGTGGCCACAGCGAGTGAGAAGCGTTCCTTCCACCAGGAGTTCATCCCCCGGCGCCAGCGCGTGAAGATCCGCGGGCGTAATCGTCATCAGGAGTGCACGTGCTTTAGCGGGTGGAGCGGGCCGGGCGCGATTTGAACACGCGAC
>CAZAYR010000022.1:11351-25309 GCA_964489365.1 uncultured Salinarchaeum sp. | reverse complement strand
TGTGGGGCGTCATCCAGGGCGTCGTGGCGATCGTGGTCCTGGCGGCGGGGAGCGAGGGGGTGGTGCAGGCGAGCGCGGTCCTCGTGGGCGGCCCATTCGCAATCCTTGCCGTGCTGGCAATGGTAGGACTCGTCGTCGAGCTGCGGGATCGGGATGACGAGCACCGCTCGCCGGTCCGGCGCCTCTGGGAGGCCATCCCCGCGCAACCGGAGTTGGATCGCGAGGAGCGATAAGGGGGAAAGCTTTGAGCCGGGGGGCCGTTCGCCCGGCCAGGATGGCCGCGATCGGGAGCTGGTGGGTGAAGGGATTCGACGCCCGGGCCGACGAGGAGGTCCTGGACGCCTTCTACGCGAACTATCTCCGGGGGGAGGCACGACCGCTCGGCGGCAAGCTGTACGTCACCACGGAGCGGATCCTATTCTGCCCCCACCTGATCGACGCCTACTTCGGGGGATCGCGACGAATGATCGCGCGCGAGGAGATCGATCGCGTGGAACGTACGACCGCGGGCGGGAGCGACCGGCTCGTGGTGCACCTCGCCGACGAGCCAGTCCGGTTCGTCATCAACGATATCGAGGCGGCGATGGACGCGCTCGACGCGGAGCAGTCGGCGGATTAGCGAAGTTTCTTCTCCCGCCACTCGACGGTGTCCGAGGCCCGGTTGAAGGTGTACAGGTGGAGGCCTTCGATCCCGTAGTCGGGATCGTCGGCGTACGGGCCGAGTCCCTCGACGAGATCGTCCGGCCGATAGACACCCCGCGAGAACAGCGCGCGCTTGATCGTCTCGAGGATGCCGCTGGTCTTGCGCACGAACCGGATCGACTGGCCGACGCCGACCTTCCGGGAGACCCCCAACAGCCGCTGGTAGTCCATGACCCCGGGGACGCCGACGTGCATCGGGAGCTCGACCCCGTCGGCGCGGATGTCCTCGATCCACGAAAGGATCGTCGAGGGGTTATAACAGATCTGCGTGGCGATGTAGGTGGCATACGGCCGCTTGGCCTCCAGGGCCTCCTCGAGTTCCTGATCGGAAATGATCGGATGTCCCTCCGGGTAGCCCGTGATCCCGATGTCGTCGAACTCGATGCCCATTTCGTCCATCGCGACGAGGAGTTCGTACGAGGAGGTGAACTCCCCCTCCGGCTCCTCGTTGTCCCCGCCCGGGACGAACAGGTCGGTGATGCCCGCATCGTCGAGCCGATCCGTGATCTCGCCGAGCTGCTCGCGGTCGGCTACGCTCCGCGCGGCGATGTGGGGGACGACTTCGTGATCGGTGGTGTCGGCGGTCTCCACGGCCATATCGATGGTCGGCTCGATACCCTTCTCGGGGGAGGCGGTGATCGTGATGGTGGACGCCGGCGGGATGTAGTCCAGCTGTTCGTCGAAACTGGCGAACGGAAGGAGCTCCCACCGCGGGTCCTCGAGCAGGGTCCGCACGCCCCGGACCCCCGAACTGGTACTCATATCGGGGATCCGGGAGGCTGACTGTTGAAGATTACGAACGCCGTCGATCCCTACGACGTGGCGTTCTCCTCGGCTTCCTGCATCTTCTGTTGCTCGCGGGCGCTAGGGTTGACGGACGGCTGGAAGGGAACCTCCGTGACCCAGGCTTCGACGGGCGTGTCCGCGTCCTCGACGTGCTCGTCGGGCAACCGAACGAGGTACTCCGTATCGATGTCGGTCCGGTCCGCCGGCACGAACCCGAGGCCGATGTTCTGCTCGAGCGTCGGCGAATACCACGGGGAGGTCAGGTACCCGACGTCCTCCCCGGTTTCGGGATCCGCGATCAGCCAAAAGTCCGGCGCGTAGTCCCGGACCGGCTGGCCTTCGAACTGGAGTCCGACCTGCTTGAGGGCAAAGGGAAACTCACCTTGTTCGATCTTGGCTTTCTGCGCTTCGAGCGCTTCTTTGCCGATGTAATCGGCGTCCTTGTCGTCGGGGACCTGATAGGCGAGGTTCACCTGGAACGGCGAGGTCTCGTGATCCATATCCTGTCCCCACGAGAGGATTCCGGCGGCGATCCGGCGGTGATGCGCCGGGGCGATGACTTCGCCGTCGTAGGATTTCACGGCATCGAGGACCGGATACCACATGCGCTCGGCATACTTGGTCGCTTCCTTGAGATAGATCTCGAAGCCCTTCTCGCCCGAAAACCCCGTCTGGCTGATCAGCACGTCACAGCCGTTGATCTCGCCCTCCATGAGGCCGTAATAGGGGACCTCGGAGATCTTCTCCCCGAAGAGATCAACCATGACATCCTCGGAGAGCGGCCCCTGGATCTGCACCGGGGCGACGTCGATCTCGTCGATCTCGACGTCGAAGTCGTGGCCGGTGTCGACGCCCTGGAGCCAGAGCATGAGCGTCGAGTCCGAAATCGAAAACCAGAACTCGTCCTCGCCCGGCCGAAGCAGGACCGGATCGTTGAGGATCCCGCCCCGTTCGTTGCAGAGGATGACGTACCGCCCGTTCATGACCTCGATCTCCGTCGCATCCCGGGTGATGACGTAGTTCACGAAGTCCTCGGCGTCAGGACCCTGGACACGAATCTGCCGTTCGACCGCGACGTTCCACATCGTGACCCGGTTGACGAGGGCATCGTACTCCGCCATGGCCCCGCCCTCGTCTTCGGTCCGCATCCCGCGGGGATGATACATCCGGTTGTACACGGTCGCGCGCCAACAGCCCTCCTCGACGGAGAGATGCCAGAACGGGGATTTCCGGACCCGGGTCGAGATCAGCATCTCGATCTCCGGCTCGCCGGTTTGACGGAGGTTCCGCGGGAGGACGCGGTCGGATTGATCGACCGTGGGGGCGTTGGGATGGGGTTCTTCCTCGGCAAGCTCCTTCCACTCGTTGGACATCGAATAATGACTGCCCGTCGGCCCTCATAAAGCTGGAGGTGACTTATGACATACCGGACTGTTCGCCCGGGCCATGCCGGACTTTTCGGCCGATTGGCGGGGACCGCCCGCCGGGGTGTACTTAAAAGGCTTCGCTGGCCGGGGGAAGTGTTATTGACGTTTGATCACGTCATCCGGTATGCGTTTCGCACCCATCGCTGGCGAGCGGCACCCGCGCAGGATCGGCGGTCATCGTCGGAGGGTCGCTCGATGAGCGACCGTTCGATCCCCGCCACGGCCGAAACCGTCGTGATCGGTGCAGGTATCGTGGGCAACAGTCTGGCCTATCATCTCGTCGAACAGGGCCGGGACGACGTCCTCCTGATCGACAAAGGTCCGCTGCCGGATCCGGGCGGTTCGACCGGGCACGCCTCGAACTTCATCATGCCGGTCGAGCACTCCAAGGAGATGACTCACCTGACCCGCCAGAGCATCGAGCACTACAAGGACATGGACACGTTCACCCGGAGCGGCGGGATCGAGGTCGCCCGGACCGAGGAACGGATGGCGGAGAACCGCCGGCGGGTCCAGTCCGCGAAGGCATGGGGCGAGCCGGGCCAGTTGCTCGACGTCGACGAGATCGAGGAACTCGTGCCCTACATCAATACGGACATCATCAAGGGCGGGTTTTACAGCGAGAGCGCCGGGGTCTGTGACCCCCTGCGCGCCGGCGAAGTGATGCGGGCACGGGCGCAGGATGCCGGCGGCCTCACCCTCTCGCCGAACACGACGATCGAGGATCTTCACGTCGAGGAGGGCCGGATCGTGGGCGTCGAGACCGATCGGGGCACCGTCGAGGCGAACGAGGTGGCGATCGCCGCCGGCCTCTGGAGTCCGAAGATCGCCGCGATGGCCGGCGTCGACATCCCCCTCTCCCCCGCAGTCCACCAGATGATCAGCGTCGGTCCGGTCGCCTTCTTCGAGGATTTCGAGGGCGAGATCAGCCACCCGGTCGTGCGCGACATGGATACGCAGATGTACGAGCGCCCCAGCGGGAACGATCTCGAGGTCGGTTCCTACCAGCACCGGCCGATCCTCTGGGACGTCGAGGACATCCCGTCGATCGACGAGGCGCCGCTTTCGCCAACCCAGCCGCCGCTGACGGAGGATGCCTTCGAGCAATCGATGGCGGACGCGCTCGAGCTCATGCCCGAAGCCCTCGACGATCCGGACGCGGGCATTCGGCTGGAGATCGACGGGTTGCTCTCGATCACCCCCGACGGCATGCCCCTGGTGGGACCGCTGCAGGATGTCGAGGGGTTGTGGTCGTGTGCGGCGATTTGGATCAAGGAGGGCCCGGCCTTCGGCGAAGAGGTCGCCAAGTGGATGGTCCACGGCCAGCCCGACCGCGATCTGCACGGCGCGGACGTCAACCGGTTTTACGAGTACGGCAACTCCCGATCGTTCGTCAAGAACCGTGGCGGGGAAGGCTACCGGAAGATCTACGGGATTGTCCACCCCGTCGAGCAGTGGCAGTCCTCGCGTCCGCTCCGGACCAGCCCGTTCTACAACCGACAACAGGAGCTGGATGCGCGCTTCTTCGAGGCGGCGGGCTGGGAGCGTCCGCAGTGGTTCTGGTCGAACGAGGATCTCGTCCGCGGCTACAACGAGGAACTGGAGGGGTTACTCCGCGGGCACGAGTGGGACTCGCGGTGGTGGTCCCCGATCATCCTCGGCGAGCATCTCCACATGCGCGATCACGTCGCGATGATCGGGGACATGGGCTTCGGGATCTTCGATTTCGCCGGGCCCGACGTCGTCGAGTACCTCGAACGGATGGCGGTCGGCCGGGTAGACGTCCCCGTCGGCAAGACCGTGTACACGCCCATCCTCGCCGAGAACGGCGGCTTCATCTCGGATCTCACGCTCGTCCGGCTGGCCCACGACCGGTACCGCGTCATCACCGGTGGCGCCTCGGCAGGGAGCGACCGGGCGTGGTTCGGCGGACACATCCGGGACGACGAGCAGGTCGAGCTGTTCGATCGCTCCGAGTCCTTGTGTACCCTCGGCCTCTGGGGACCGGACGCCAGGAACGTCCTCGAGGAGATCGCCGAGGAGGACGTTTCCGACGAGGCGTTCCCGGCGTACACGGCCGGGAACGTGACCGTCGGCGAGGTCGACGCGTGGGCGATGCGGATCTCCTACGTCGGCGAGCTCGGCTGGGAGATCTACGCCCCGATGGGTCAGGGACAGCGACTCTGGGATCTAATCGCCGAGGCCGGCGCCGAGTACGATATCCGCCCCGTCGGCATGGGCGTCTACGGGACCACGGGGCGCCTGGAGAAGGGCTACCGCCTGTTCGGGCACGAACTGGAACTCGAGTACTCGCCCGCGGAGGCCGGACTCACGTTCCATGGCGTCAAGGATGCGGAGTTCATCGGGAAGGAGGCCTACGCCGCCGGGCTCGAGGAGGAGAACGCGGCGACGCTTTGTACGCTCACGGTGGAGAATCACGCGCCGAACGGCGGAACGCCCCGGTTCATGCTGGGCAACGAACCGGTGATGACCCCGGACGGCGAGGTCATTGTGGATGAAGAGGGTCGGCGTTCCTACGTGACCAGTGCGGGCACCGGGCCGTCCGTCGGCAAGCACCTCCTGATGACGTACCTGCCGCCCGAGTATGCCGAGGAAGGGACGGAACTCCAGGTCGAGTACTTCGGCGAACACTATCCCGTCGAGGTGGCGAGAGTGGGCAGCCGTCCCCTCTTCGATCCCGACAACGAGCGCATCCGGAGCTAATCGGATGAGCGTGCAAACCCTCGCGGCGATCAAACGCGTCCCCGATACCGGCGCGAAGATCGTTCTCACGGACGACCAGCAACGCATCGACACCTCGAACCTCGGTTTCACGATGAGTCCCCACGAGGAATGTGGCATCGAGGAGGCCGTCCAACAGGTCGAGGCACACGGCGGCACGTCGACGGTCCTCACGCTGGGGTCCGAGGAGGCCACCGAGCAACTCCGGACGGGCCTCGCGATGCAGGCCGACGAGGCCGTGCTGCTGGAAACCGAGGGCGAGCAGTGGGACCCGATGGCGACCGCGGCGGGGATCGCCGAGGGAGTCGAATCCCTCGAGGCCGACCGGGGGACCTTCGACGTGATGTTCTTCGGCAACGAATCCGCCGACGCCGAGAACTATCAGGTGGGGACCCGGGTCGCCCATGCGCTGGGCCGGCCCTGCGTCACCGGCGTGAAGGATGTGCGCATCGAGGACGGGACGGCTATCGCCCGGCGCGAGATTCCGCGGGGATCGGAGGTCTACGAGGTCGAGCTACCGGCCGTGTTGACCGTCAAGGAAGGGTTGAACGAGCCACGTTACCCGTCGATGCGGGCGAAGATGCAGGCCCGACGGACCGAGGTCGAGCGGATCGCGCCGGCCCACCAACCGGGTGGCCCGGAGACCGTCCGCCTGATCGCCCCGGAGGAGGACGACGCGTCGGCCGAGATCCTCGGGGAGGGACCGGAGGCGGCCGAGGATGTCGTGGACATCCTCGAGGAACTGGAGGTGGCGTGAGTGGTCCTCGTCTTCGTCGAGCGCGGGGACGACGCCGTGGCCGAGGAGTCGCTGGAAGCACTCACGTTGGCTCGCTCGATTTGCGAGGAGACCGCCGAGTCCCTCGAGGCCACGATCGTCGGGGAGGTCGGGGATGCTGTTCCGGACAAGTTGGGGGAGTTCGGCGTCGACACCGTGTACGCGCTCCAGTCGGACGCCCTGACGCCCTATGCGCCGGGGGCCTGGGCGGCCGCGCTGGACAGCCTCGCCGCAGACCTCGGGCCGGAGGCCATCGTCGGCAGCGGGATCGAACGGAGCCAGGAAGTGCTCGCGCGGCTCGGCGCGCGCCGGGACCAGCCGTTCGCCGCGAACTGCAACGAGGTCACGCCGGGCGACCCGTACACGGTGATCAAACAACGCTGGGGTGGGAGCCTCCTCGAGGAGGCGCGGGTGGACGCGGAGCCCGCAATTCTGAGCATCACCCCCCACGAGTCCTCGGCGAGGCCCGCCGAGGCCCCGACCGATCCGGCTGTCGAACCCGTGAGCGTGGAGCTGGCCGACGAGGAGATTCGGGTCCGGCTCGACCGGGTCGAGGAAGCGGATATCGAGGGGATCCCGCTCGGCGAGGCCCGGGTCGTCGTCGGCGGCGGCCGGGGCGTCGGCAGCGCCGAGGAGTTCGAGGTCCTCGAGGAACTCGCCGACGAACTGGGGGGGACGGTCGGCTCCTCCCGGGCTGCAGTCAACGAGGGCTGGCGCCCCCACGACGATCAGATCGGGCTGACGGGCGCGAAGATCTCGCCGGAGATCTATATTGCGTGTGGCATCAGCGGTGCCGTTCAACATTGGGTCGGTGCCAAGGGCGCCGAACACGTCCTGGCGATCAATACCGACGGCGAGGCGGCCATTATCCAGAAATCCGACTGGGCCGTGATCGCCGATCTCCACGAAGTGGTGCCGGCGATCACCGAGGCGCTCCGCGAGCGGTAGCCGGCGGGCCATCCGAAATGGGTAAGTGCTGGGTGACGAAGGCCTCCCGGTATGGCGGTCCTCGCGACGGTACGGTTCGCCCATCGCGAGGGCGCCCTCGTGTATACCCTCGGGGAACTTCCCGACGCGAACGTCCGCGTGCTCCGGGAGGCCGGCACGGACCCCGAACACGGCACGAGCTTGTTTATGTTTTCAGGGGAGGACCTCCCCGCGATCGAGGCGACCCTGGCGGAGGACCCCTCGGTCGCCCAGACCCACCCGATGCCGAACTATCAGGGGACACACGTCTTCGGGATCGAGTTCACGCGGGGGACCCGGTTGCTCGCCCCGAAGGTGACCGAACAACGGGGCTTTTCCCTGGAAGCCCGGCGGACGGATCCCGACAGCGGCATCTGTGGCTGGTGGGAGCGGTGGCTGTTCCCCTCACGGGACGATCTCAACGAAGTCTGGGAGCACGCTCGGGCGGAAAGCTTCGAGTTCGACATCGTCTCGATCAACGAGTTCCATCCGGACGGCTCGGCGGAAACGGGAGCCCTGACCCCCGAACAGCGCGAAACGCTCCTGTTCGCGTACCGGGAGGGGTACTTCGAGGAGCCCCGCGGCACCTCCCTCGAGGAACTGGCCGAGCAGATGGGGCTGTCCTCGACGGCGGTGGGCGGACGGATCCGTCGGGGGGTCAACGCCCTCGTGCGCGCGACCGTCGTCCGGGAGTCGGCGGGGGAACCGCGCGACGGATAGAGCCCGCACGCTCAAGGTGAGGGCAGGAGAAGGAACGGTGTGCGCGCATCGTTGATCGTCGCCGGGGGCCGCTCGACCCGGTTCGGTGACGACGACAAGGCGGTCGGCCCGCTGGGTGGCGTGCCGATGATCCGGCGGGTGGCCGATCGTGCCAGCGAGGTCGTCGACCACGTCGTGGTGAACTGCCGCCGCGATCAACGCGAGCCCATCGATACCGCTCTGGACGGGCTCGAATCGCCGGTTTCCTACCGGATCGACGAGGACCCCGACGAAGGGCCGATGGTGGGGATCGCGACGGGACTCCGCGAGCTGCGGGCGGATTACACGTTCGTCGTCGGCTGTGACATGCCGTTCATCGAGCCCTCGGTCATCCGGGCGCTCTTCGCACGCGTGACGGGCTACGACGCCGCCGTCCCGGTGTACGAGGGGTACCCCCAGCCGTTGCACGCGGTATACCGAAGCCGAGCCATGCGGGCGGCGTGCGAGGAGGCTCGCGCCGAAGGGGAGCGACGCATCGCCGCCGCCCTGGAGCGGTTAGATCGGGTGACAGTGCCGTGGACGGACCTCGAAGACATCGGCACGCCGCGGACGTTCGAGAACCTCAACACCCGAGCGGAGTTCGACGCCGCCGAGTCGTACTTCGACACGGCGAATCGCGAGGCCGATCAACACGGTTAACGCATCGGGTCGTGCAGGGCCCGACATGGGTGCCCGTGGCGGCATCGTGACCGCCGATCCCCGGCGCGAACTCCGTCTCGTCGCCGGGGTGCTCGCGGCGATCGTCGCCCTCCTGCACCTCTTTCACCCACGGCTCGGGGCCCCGCGCTTGGTCACCCTGCTCGAGCTCGGGGAGCTCTATCACCCCCTGCCACCAGTCTTCACCGCGATCGCCGTGCTCATCGTGTTCGGCATGCTCCTCGTGTACCAGGGCGTGCTGGTCCGGTGGGTCTATCTCGGCGGCCTCCTGCTGATGGTTGGATTGATCGTCGGGTACGGGGTCTGGCATACCTACCTGGACCATGGGGCCTTCTGGTACGGCGGCGGGTACGGGCATACCGAAGGCAACCCGGTCCTCCTCCTGGTCCGCCATCTCCAAACGGACACGCTCGGCGCGGTGAGCAAGGTCATGGAGCTCCTCCTGGGGGCCGTGCTTGGAATGCTCCTCCTGCTCGAACAACCGACCCAGTCGGCGGAGTAGCGGTCAGATCAGCGCGGCGACGGTGGTGACACCTGCGAACCCGATAGTGAGGGCGAGGAGAAACGAGCCGATCCACGCGAGGATCGTGTACCCGACCTTCCGCCCGCTGACACCGGTCCCGGTCTCGGCCGCCGCGCCACTGCCGACGATCGCGCTGACGATGATTTGATTGAACGAGACCGGGATTCCGAAGGTGATGGCCACCTGGGCGATCACGAACGAGGGGATCAGCGCCGCGATCGACCGGCGTGGCCCCAGCGACGAGTAATCCTGAGCAATGGCCTTGATCATGCGCGGGGCGCCCGTCCAGGCGCCGATCAGCAGGCCCAGGCCCCCACCGGCGAGAATGAAGAGCAACGGGACGATCTCTTCCAGGATCGGCAACAGGGGCCCGACCGCCAGGCCGACCTGACTCCCGCCCGCAGAAAACGCCACGATGGCCCCGAGGACGAGCGCGAACAGCCTCGCGCCCCGGGTGACGTCCGCGCGCATCCATCGGCGCACGAGGAACCATCCGATGCCGAGGAAGAGGCCGCTCACCACGAGTTCGATCGGGAGCGCGGGGCCGCCCAGCGAGCGCGCCGCCGACCGAGCAACCGTCGAGGCGCCGGAGGGCGGACCGAGCAACGCCAATTCGATATGGCCCAGGACGAGACCGACGATCCCGCCCAAGATCGGCACGAGCCGGTCCTCCCGGGTCGCCGGGCTCCGCAACCGGGCCGCCAGGAGGTAGGCGGTGCCGGCGCCGACGAACGGCGTCAGGCTCCACAGGAGCGCGATCTCGACGTATTTGCCCCACGCCGGGGCACCCCCCAAGCCGATGCCGATCCCGATCACGGCCCCGGTCACCGTAAACGCCGTCGCGATCGGGTACCCGGTGAACACGCCGATCATCACCAGCGACGCCGCGAGGACCAACGCGAAAGTGGCCGCCGGCAAGGTGAGTTCGATCCCGGACACGAGTTCGCGGCCGACCGCCTCGGAGACGTTGGCCCCCTGGACTGTCGCCCCCAAGAGGATGCAAAGGCCGACGACGAACGCGGCGCGCATGACCGCGATCGCATTCGCCCCGACCGCCGGCGCGAAGGGCGTCGATCCCGCCGACCCCGCACCGATCGCCCACGCCATCAGGAGGCTCGCCAGCAGCGCGGCGAGAAAGAGCCCCGCGGTAACCAGCTCGACCACGTTTAGCCTCACCCCCTCGGGGGTAGTAGGTGTTTACCTGCCACGTTTGCCGATCATTGCTCCGGCAGTGCCGGGGCGGGGTCGGGCGGGGTAATCACGATGGCCCCATCGCTGTAGACGGTCACGCGGTGTCCGTTGACGGAGAACGCGACGTGGCCGACGCTCCCATCCCCGGCGGTCGGGGAGAACAGGCGGTCCAAGGCCTCCGGGTCGATCTCCTCCGCAAGGACGAAGCCGGTTTCCGTGACGTCGTGGCCCATGACGTCGGCGAGGGCGTGGACGAGCGTCGTGCTCAAACGCGCGTCCCCGTCCGGATCATGATACGCGTAGTGATCCTGCGCCTCGTCCCCGCGTTCCTCGGTCGCACCGTCCACCATTGGTCGGATCCAGCCGGGCCCAGGTTAACTTCTTTTCGGTCATCGTATAAAGGATCAAAAATGCGTTATGACGGACGTAACTGCCGGGAGTTACCGGCTCCCTCGGGTGAGATGGCGTGGATCACCCGTTCGACGTCCGTCGATTCTGTCCATCAAGGCTAATCACGTCATACCTAAACCCGGGCACTGCCGAATTGCCCGGGATGGGTGCGGTCGTCATCTCGATCGATGCCGAGTTGGCGTGGGGCTTTCACGACCAGCCCACGGTACCGGAATCCCGGCTCGCCGGCGCGAGGGAAGCATGGGAGGATACCCTGGAGCTGCTCGATCGCTACGGACTCCCCGCGACTTGGGCGATCGTCGGTCACCTGATGTTGGACGCATGTGATGGGGAACACGCGGATCACCCCGCACCCCCCGGATGGTTCGCTCGGGATCCGGGCGGCAACGCCGACGAGGCCGGCCGCTGGATGGCGCCGGGTCTCGTCCGGGCGATCCTCGAGGCGGATGCCGACCACGAGATCGGCAGTCACACCTTCTCGCATCTGGACCTCGACGGGCCGGCCACGACGGCTCGGATGATCGACGCCGAGCTCGACCGCCATCGGGCCCTGGGGAGGGAGTGGGGGCTGGATCTCCGGGCTTTCGTCTTTCCGGGGAACCGGGTTGCCGCCCGGGATCGCCTCGCCGAAGCGGGCTTCCGGTGTTATCGTGGCGCCACGTCACCGCGCTGGTACCGCGGCAAGCGCCTCAGGCGCTCGAAAAAGGCCCTCGATTTCCTGTTCGGCCCGGCCGAACCGCCGGTCGTCCGCCCTTCGCACGACGAGCACGGACTCGTGAACATCCCCGCAACACTCCACCTCTTTGGCTTCGAGGGGCCCCCCGGCGACATCGCCCGGTCCCTTGGCAAGGACCCCGTGGTGGCCGCGGCCGCCGAAGGGATCGACGCGGCTGCCGAAGGCGAGGGCGTCTTTCACGTGTGGTTTCATCCGAACAACATGACGACCCCGGGCCATCGCGATCGGCTAAACGCCGTGCTCGAACTGATCGACGAGTCCGAGGCACCGGTGCGAACGATGACCGGGGTCGCGGACCGGGTTCGCCCCAGTACGTATGCTTGAGGCCTATACTGTCCGGCCGTACGAACCCGCCGATCGGGCAGCTTTCCTCGATCTGTACGAGCACGTCCACGGTTCGGTGAAAAGCGAGAGATGGTTCGAGTGGAAGTACGGAGCAAACCCGTATGTTGGGGAGTTGCCGATGATGGTCGCCGAACGCGATGGGGACCTCGTCGGCGCCCGGCCTCTCTTCGCGCTGCCGATGCGGGCCGGTCGCGCGGATTTCCAAGTCCGCCAGCCGGCCGACGCCATGGTCCATGCCGAGCACCGTCGCCAGGGGATTTTCACGCGGATGATCGAACGGGCCGTCGACCACTGTGAATCGTCTGGGCTGGATTTCCTCTTTACCTTCCCGAATCAACGCTCGGGAGGTGCCTACGAGAAGCTCGGGTGGACGGATGTGGGCGGCATCGTGGAACGATACCGCCCGCAGAAACCATTCGAGCTCCTCTCCGTCCCCCGGCATCTCACGGCCAGCTCCGACGGGCTCGGGAGTCGCCTCATCGACCTCGCGGGTGTCCCGGCCCGACTCGGCCGTCGCCGACCGGCCGGTATCCGAACGGATATCCGCCAGGAACCCCCGGTCGGGATCCTTGCATCCCTCTACCGGCGGTCGCCGCCTGCGGGATTTCACGCCCCCCGGACCGAGCGCTTTCTCGAATGGCGCTTTGGCAATCCGGATTGGGAGTATCGGACGTTTCTAGGGTATCGCGACGGGGACGTCGCGGCGGCCATCGTGACGGCCGCGGGTCGATGGGACGGGGATACGGCGCTGGTCAGGTGTATGGATGTCCTGCCGGTGACGTCCGAACCGGGGCGGGATGCGGCCATCGTAACCCTCCTCCGGGACGTGATCCAAGCATATGCGGATACGACGCTGTTCGTCTTACCGAGCCGCTGCGTCCCGGGCGGGATCGGCCGTCGCCTCGGGTTCGTACGGACGGATCGACCGCCGTTCGACCGCGTGACGGATTCCACCCGCCTGTTCGTCAACCCGCTAAGCGAGGCGGCGAGGGAGGCGGATGTGACCTCCCGCGACCGGTGGGCGCCGACGTTTGTCGAATACGATACCGCCTAACCGTTCATCGACATCGCGGGCGCTGCGGGCCAGCCGGATCAACAACTCGGGGGCTCAATCGAGGTAGCCGAGCCCCCGGAGGCGGTCCTCAAGGTCGTCGAAATCGGCTTCCGGGTCCGCCTCCCGGCCTCCCCGGCGATAGTTCGCCACCGAGGGTGGTCGATCCGCCGGTTCGCTCTCCGGGGCAAAGAGATCCAGCACGCCCCCGTCCACGTTCCGAGGGATATCCGCGGACTGGCTGTGCAGCACCGTCGGGAGAATATCATAGACGGTGGCGGACTCGAGTTCCGTCGAAGCGATGTTCGGACCCCACGCGAGACACATCCCCGTTCGTCGATGGCTCGCCGCCCGGTCGTCGACCGGCGTCACGAGCTCGGGCGCGAGGGAACTCTTGACCTCCGTCTCGGGTAACCCATCCACGACGAGATCCGGGGCCTGTGGATCGGTCGGGAACAGTTCCGCGCCGTCGTGGACCTCGAACAGTCGCTCGCCGGTGTCCGGGTGTATCGCGGTCTCCAAGAGGGCCCGCACCGCCTGCTTGACCCCGTCCCGCGCAGCCGGGGGCACGACACCGTGTTCGAACCGGACCTCGTCATTGATGTAGACGGACCGACCGCTGTACGCGAACGCCTGGGTGCGGTCGAACGCGACGTCGTAAAGTGCGTGATCGCCGGGAATCGTGGCCGCGAGCCCGTCGACGAGGCTGTTCGGGAGGAGCTGGAGGAGCCGGTCCTCGATATCCGTGCGCTGCAGAAGCGAACGTAGCCGCGCCTTATCCAACCCGAGGCGATCGAACACCCGACGGCCGGCACTCTCGCCATCTTTCCGCTCGAGGTAGCCGGCATCCTGCAGCAATCGATTCACGTGGATGGATTCATCGACGG
>CAZAYR010000022.1:0-11341 GCA_964489365.1 uncultured Salinarchaeum sp. | reverse complement strand
CGGGCCCGAAGCCGTGATCGGACACGAGGAACAGGTTGGCGCGGCGATCCTCGACGTACGCCATGACTTCGCCGACGATCTCGTCGAGATGCCGGTAGTGTTCGAGGATGACCTCCTCGTCCCAGATCAGGTGCTGGAGGCGATCGGGGGCGGTATATACGAAGAAGAACACCCGCCACTCCTCCTCGTGCATGAGGTACCGCATCAGTCGACGGCGGGCCTCGACCATGCCTTCCAGATCCTCGAGGAAGGCGTCCTCGCGGCCGTGGTACTGGTGCCAGGCGAGGCCGATCTCGTAGTCGGGCACCTCCTCGGCGAGTTCCCCCGCGAACGCATCCGGATACGTGAACCCCTCGTCACGGCGTGGTGTCATCATGCCCGTCACCATCGTGCCGTCCAGCTCGTCGGCGGGATACGTCATCGGCACGTTGCCCACGATGGCTGGCGAGAGGATATCCCAGATCGGGGGTTCCTTGACGGCGTTGCTCGTATTGATCGTTCGACGGTAATCGGACTCGAGGCGCTGGAACGAGTAGATCCCGTGTTTGTCCGCCCGGACCCCGGTGGCGATCGAGGGCCAGGCCACCGCCGTGGTCGGGGGCATCGTACTCTCGAGGGGGCCGCATGCGCCCGATTCCGCGAGCCGGGCGAGGTTGGGCAACTCGCCTGCTCGCACCCAACGGTCGATGAGCGACCAAGGGACCCCGTCGAGCCCGAGAATGAACGACCGGGCGACCGGCGGTGCTGCCATCGGGCGAAACTAAACCGATTCGGGCTTTCGTAATGGTCCGCATAGAGCGGGAACGCGGCCCGAAACGAACGCCGGCCTGGGACGGGCCGGAAACACCAACCATCGGGGCTGGAAGCCCGATCAGCCAGTGTTTACTAAACACATACCCGGGCGTGTCCCCCGAACGTGGAGCGCACCTCACTCGATCCCAATGCGCGCGGGCATGTCGATCTACTGAGCACGTGCGCGCTGGGGCTCGTTGCGATCCTCGCCGCGACCGTCGGCGTGTCTCACCTGTGGCTGGTCCCGATCCTGGTGCCCCTGACGGTGATCGGCCCGGGGTATGCCCTCACGGTGACCGCCTTTCCCCGCGACCCGGCCGCGAGCGGTCGAGCGGTTCCGGACGGGGTCGCCGCCACGCTCCAGCCGGACGGGCTCGATCGACTCGCATTGGCCGTCGGGTTGAGTATTCTGTCGCTCGCCGGGACGGGCGTGCTCGTCGGGGTGAGTCCCTGGTCGTTCGGTCGGGTGACCGCCGTCTACTCCCTGGGGGGTGTCACGATGATCGCGTCGATCCTGGGGATGATCCGCCGGCGACAGCTGGCTCCCGCGGGTCGTTACTACCCCCGGCCGTTCGCCACGCTCGCGGGCGGTCGGGGATCGGCCGCAGTCAGCATCACCCTGGCGCTGAGTGTCCTCCTGGTGCTGGGGATTTTCGGGTTCACCATCGCCGCACCCCAACCCGGCGAAGGATCCACCGAGCTCTACGTCCTCAACGCCGAGGGGGGAGGTGAGCCCGTCGCGGCGGATTACCCGTCGAGCGTGACCACCGACGAGACAATCCCCCTCGAGGTGGGTGTCGAGAGCCACGAACTCGATGCGGAGGAGTACACGCTGATCGTGCGCCTGGAGGCGCTCGATGGCGATGAGGTACGGGCACAGGATCGGCTCGCCGAGGAGCAGTTTACGCTGGAACCAGGCGAGGAATGGCGGACCAGCCTCGAGCTTTCGCCGACGATGACCGGCGAAGATCTCCGGCTTTCGTTCCTGCTGTTCCGGGAGGACCCGGAGTTCTTCGTCAACCAGCGGGCGGCCTACCGGCATACCCACCTTTGGATCGACGTCGCGGAGTGAGTCGCCCCGCCACCGCGCGTCGTCACTGCGCCGCGGCCAGGGCCACGAGGACGTTGGTCCCCACGATCAGGGCGCCGGCGCCGATCAGGGCGAGCAACCACCGCTCGCACCATCTCGCGAGCCGGGTGCGCCGGGGTTCCTTGAGCGATCCGAGGAGGGCCACGAGGCGATCGAACCCAAGGATCGCGAGACCGGCCACGATCACGTGTGCGGCCAGGACGGGGATGACTCCACGATCGAGGAGCCACCGCATGATGGGATTGCCCTCGCCGGCGACCCCCACCCTGGATATCGCCCAGAAGGTGCTGAGGAGATCGCCGACCAGGAGCAGCGCGAGGGCGAGGCCGAACAGCCCCCACCAGTACCGCGTGCGTGCCGGGGTTCCTCCGTCGCGTTCGAGACGCACGCACGGGGACTCGGCGCCGCGACACCTCGTTACACATCTCCTATCGTCAGGATAGCCAACCCCCGGCGACCGCTCGGATCACTCACCGAATATGTCCCCCATGGGATGGTTTGGCAAAGGGTTATGATGCCCCCTTCCGTGCGACCAATCGTCATGGCACGTGGTGGGGCAGGAAGGGTCTTTCTCTCAAAGCGACAACCTGAAATGATCGCCGAAGCCGGGTGTAGCGGGACGATCGATTGTGCGGCATCGGCCTTCGCCGAGCACCTATTGCTGCTGACGTGGCTGCTGGTCATGGTGCTGGTCGCGGTCGGCTCGTTGGTCGTCCTCCCGAAGGCCCGCGAGCTCTGCGATCAGGAACGTAGGCGGACGCGCGCCGAGTACGACGCCTTCGATCGATTCCTGGCGCAGGTTCGCGAGATGTCCCCGCGGGCGACGGTCTCGGGCGGGGCCCAGGTCGACCGGCCCGTGGCCCTGCAGCAATCCATGGGCGGTCCCGGCGACCTCTCGGCGCTCCGTGCGGCCTACGAGGAGACGGTGCTGGCGGTCCCACACTTCGAGGAGGAATACGACGAAACGGGCGTCGAACACATGCGGGAGGAACTCAGCGACGAGGTCGCCGAGGCCGTGATCGCCGGGTCGACGCTCAGCGAGCCGCTCTACCGGAGCGTGCTCGACGCGGCCACGGCGGCCCGGGACCGACGGAAGCGCTTCCTCGAGATGATCGATCGCGAGGCGACGAGTCTCGGAACCCACGCCGAGGCACTCCGGCGGATCGACGCGCGAGTCGAAGAGCTGACGAGCCCGCTCTGTGCGGATCAGTCCTTCGACGCCCTCCGGCGGCAGCGGAACCAGCTTCGCGAGTTCGAGGCCGAGATCGAGGAGATCGTCAACGAGCGCCAGGCCGACCGCACCGCGACCCGAAAGCAGGTCCAGCACACGGATCACGACCTCGACCTCCAGTCGTACCTCTACCGGTCGTTGGATGCGACCTACCCGGTCCTCGCCGAGGCGACGGACCTGCTCGCGCGGATTTCCGTGACCCTCAGGCAGGTCGAGGACGAACTCATCTATCGGGGTTGAACCGTGGATCAGCGGGCGGCCTCGATATCCGCGAGCACAGGTTTCAAGGCGGTCACGATTTCCTCGAACCGTTCCATCGACATGGCATCCGTCGTAATCCACACGCCCACTTCGTCACCGAGCACGCGAGTGAGATAGCCGTTTTCGAACATCCGGACGGTCCCCCGGTACTCCCCGAGTTGCGTGTTGCGGTAAGCCGTCTGCGATTCGAATCCTAACCGCTCGAGTTCCGCGAACCCGACCAGGTCGGCGGTGCGCTCGAGATCGGATCGGAGGTAAAGCTGCTGCACGTTCGCCTCCTGATCGAAGAAGGTGATGCTCCGGAGCTCATCGCCGACCGCGGTGCGACAGACGCTCCGTAATTCGTCGACCTGCGTCTCCGTCAGCGGCTCCGATGACATAGATGGGTGACGGGTATCCCTCCCAAAGAGTATGTCGACGTCACTCCCGACCCGATGGGCCGTTGTCGTCCTCCGTGATGTACACGAAGTGATCCGGGTGCGCGGCCTCGTGGCGGCGGGCGTCGGTGTACGCCGAGTGCTCGGCCTCTACGGCCCCGCCGAACGCGCAGGCGTTGCAGTCGAGTCGGTACGCCATGTCACTCGATGGCACCCTGCCGTTAACCGTCTTTCGCCCACCCCTAGGCGAACGCCTCCATCCCCACCGGGGACGCGGGCCATTCGACCTCCCCCTCCCTCCGGACGGCACCGAGCAGTTCCACCCAGTACGGGATCGTCGTCTGCCACCATCCGCGGCCGTGATACACCGTCGTCCGGTACGTATCACCCGCGAAGACGTAGCCCTGGTCGGTCGTCTCGTAGTCGAGTTCGTGATCCACGACCTCCTCGAGCACGGGCCGTTCCTGGGGCGGGGCCGTGAGTAACACGGGGATTTCGCGGGCGTCCGCGAGTTCGGAGAGGGTGCCGAGGGTCGCCCGGAGCAGGTGGTCGGCTTCGTCCTCCGCGAGGTCGTCATCCCGGTACAGCGAGCAGACGTATGGCACCACTACCAGCCGCGTGCGGGCCGAGGCCCGCTCGACGGCTCGCCGGACGAGCGTGTGGTGCTGGTACGCGGTCCACGCCCGGGCGATCCGAAACCCGTCGAGCAGGCCGGGGGTCGAGGCCGCCGGGTACAGGGCGTAGGTGCTCGCGATATCGCGGGCGTCGATCCACAGGACCCCGCCCGGCTCGGCCGCCTGCTGGGCCAGGACCAACTGATGGGGTGCGGTAGAGCGCTCCATCCCGTCGACGAGCCACGTCAGCCCTGGAGGGAGGGAAGGAGCGGGGTCATCCGTGACGTCCATGTCGAACGGACGGCGGCGGCCTACTAAGACCCGGACCGTGTCCGGACGGTGAAAGTGGAAGGGAGGGTGGGGGCGACTACCGCCACGAGAGCGTCCGACGTTCGCCGAGGCCCAGCAGCCGCATGAGCAACACGAGCAGAATGATGATCGGCAGCAACGGGAGCAGGACGATCGCGAGCGCGATGAAAATGATCCACCCGAGCACGTCCATCTCGAGCACGCGGTGGCCGGTCATCACCGGCCGGACCGGACTCGCCTCGATGGGATGGGCCTCGTCCTCCTCGGACATGCCCGGGAATGGGTGCCGCCGAGGGAATACGCGTTTCGGTGGGGCTCAGAGGAACCGGAACGTCTCGAGGTTCTTCGGGGCGAACGTCCGGATGTTGAGCTCGTGGTACAGTCCCGAGGAGAGATCCTGCACGGAGGACTCGTCCCCGTGCACACACAGGATCTTCTCCGGGCGCGGGTTCATCGTCCGGACGAAGTTCATGAGGCCCTGGCGATCGGCGTGCCCGGAGAACCCGTCCACGGTCTCGACGTCGAAGCCGAGATCGAGGTGCTTCGTGCGGCCGTCCTGTCCGACGACCGGGACCTCGGTCCATCCGTTCTGGATGCGCCGGCCCAGCGTCCCCTCGGCCTGATAGCCGACGAACACCATCCGGCTTCGTTCGCTGTTCGCGAGCAGCTCGAGCCACGACATGATCGGGCCGCCCGTGACCATGCCGGAGGTGGACAGAATGATGGCCGGTTCGCCGTCGACGATGGCCTGGCGCTCGTCGTCGCCTTCGTCGATGTGGTTGAACTGCTCGGCCAGGAAGGGGTTCTCGTCCTGGTGGAAGATCCGATCGCGAACGTCATCGCGGAGGTACTCGGGATAGGTGGTGTGGATCGCTGTCGCCTCCCAGATCATGCCGTCGAGGTGCACGGGCATCGTCGGAAGATCCCCCTTGCGCATCGCCTCCTCCAACACGAGCATGATCTCCTGGGATCGCCCGACGGCGAAGGCCGGGATCAGGACCTTCCCGCCGTCCTCGTAGGTTTCCCGGATGACCCGCTTGAGTTGTTCCTCGGCGTCCTCCTGGTCGGTCTGGTAGTCGTTCCGTCCCCCGTACGTGGATTCCATCACCAGGGTCTCGACCCGGGGGAAATCGTTGACCGCCCCGTTGAACAGCCGGGTGTCGTCGTAGTGGACGTCCCCACTGAACGCCACGTTGTACAGGCCATTCCCGATGTGGAAATGCGCGATCGCGCTGCCGAGGATGTGGCCGGCGTTATGGAGGGTTAACTTGACGTCGGGCGCGATGTCGGTCACGTCGCCGTAATCGATGGGGATGGTGTGCTTGATCGCCTCGCGAACCATCTCGGACTCGTACGGCGGGGATCGCCCTTCCTTGGCCGCCACGTCGAGATAATCCAGCTGTAAGAGGCCCATGAGATCGCGGGTGGGTTCGGTCGTGTAGATGGGCCCGTCGTAGCCGTATTTGAACAACAGCGGGATGAGGGCGCTGTGATCGAGGTGGGCGTGAGTGAGGACCACGGCGTGGATGCTGTTGGCCCCGGAGGCCAGCGCTTCGGGGACCTGGAGGTACGGGACCTCGCCTTCGGCTCCCGGTTTGTCACCACAATCGATGAGGATCCGGGTGTCGGGCGTGCTCAGGAGGAAGGCGGCACGACCGACCTCGCGACAGCACCCCAGGGTGGTGATCCGCACCCAATCCTCGTCGGAGAGCTGCTCGCGGTGGATCTGCCGCCCGATTCGCTCCATGATGTCCCGCCGGTCCTCGCGCTCCTGCTTGAGGAATCCCCGGACGTTCCGTACGGTCGAGGACTCGATGGGCGGGGTCCGCACGACTTCCGGCGTCCAGCCCACCTCCTGGGTGATCTCGCGGAGCGTGCTGCCGCCCCGACCGATCACCATCCCGGGTTTCGCCGCTTCGATGACGACTTCCCCCGTATCCTCGTGGAAGTCCAGATCCGTGACCTCCGCGTCCTCCGGGATCACGTTCATGATCCGCTCCTCCGCTTCGCTGGGCGGGGAGAGCGCCTCGGGATCGGGGCGCACGGTGATCCGTTTGCGGAGCTTGCTGGCGAGGTTCCGGATCAGATCACCGTCGCTGGCGAACTCCTTCGGATCCCTCGTATAAATGACCAGTTCCGGTCCCTCGTACCGGACGTCCGAGACCGAAACGGTGTTTGGTAGTTCCTCGACGATCGTCGCCTCCAATTCATCCAGTTGTTGATCCACCAGGCTCATAATGAAAACGCGGGACGGCCATCGCCCCCGGCAGCTGGCCTCTGCACGGTCGTCGCCGCCGACCAATGATATCGACTAAAGAGTGCGCGTCGCTGTCTCAAGGTCATGCTGCTCAGGTGCGGGAACGCCGACAAAACCCGCCTATGGGGCCAGGTAATTTCCGATATTATAAAACCCTTTGCAACCGGAGTTCCGGCGATTATGCGGATAACCGCGGACACGGTCCGGGCGGAGCGCGCCCGGATCAAGGAGGACGCCGACCGGTACGCCCGGTTGATCAACGACACCCGCGCATCCCTCGCGGTCCACTTCGAGACCGAGGTCGGCGATGTCGAGGGCACGCAGTTCGAAGATGCCGTCGACGAGGTGTTCGCCGATGGCGATCGAGCGGTCAACGTCGCGGCGCTGTGTCGGCTCCTCCGCGAAGTGGACGTGGCCGAGGATTACCCCGGTTTCGTCGTCGACGAGTTCCTCGGGCGCCGGTTGGCGGCCACGATCGCCGGCGGGGAGCCGCTCCGGACACTCGCGGAGGCCACGTTTCACTTCGCGGATGTACACATTGACGACCCGTCCCGCGGGGCCGGCCGGGACGATCTCGATGCCGCAATCGTCGCCGGGTTCCAGACCGTCCTCCCGGGGTGGCCGTGGCGCCGATCCGCGAGTCCGTACGGGACCTAGTCCGCGAGGAGTTCGATACAGGGCTCGCTCCAGTAGAGCTCCCCGTCCATCCAGACGGGCACGTCCTCGAGCTCGAGAAATCGGATGAGATCCGCACGGTCGACCTCGAACGTCTGCTGGGTCGGGTGGACGAAGAACGGGACGTCTTCGTTGAGACGGAACGAACAGAGACTCCCCGGCCCGGTGGAGGTGGTGAGGTGGGTCTCGACGGCCACGACCAATCGGTTCTCGTCGACCTCCCTGACCCGACAGGTGTAGGGGATCCCGCTTTCCGTGGCGGTCAGGTCGGACTTCGGATCCCCGATGATGGTGTACTGTTCGCCCCGTCGGTCGGCGTACCCCGCCACCGCCAGGGAGAGCCCGAGGGGGAACCCACACGCCAGTCCGCGAGCGATCGCCGATCCCACGCCGACGGCCCTGGTGTTTCTGACACGGTGGTGAGTCGCGATGCCGCCACAGGCACCCGCCGCGACGAGCTCTACCGCCTGACCGGCTGATTCGCAGGAGTTCAGAAAGAACAGTTCCACGGCCGTCGACTCCAGCGCGACGGCGTCGAGATGGCCCTCCGTACACACGAATCCATCCCCGTCGATGTGTCCGATATAGTGGAGGTAGTCAGTCGGTTCCTCGAGGATGCCACGCAACTCGGCGGGCGTGACTTCGCGGGCCACCTTCACGTCGATCGGGGAGTCCGTCCGCGCCCCATACCGGGCCCGGACGTCGTCGAGTTCCTCGGACATGCGCGGATCGTTACACACGATCCGGATCGAAATCGAAGTATCCTCTCCCGCCCGTGCGACCCGATGGTAGAACGCGGCCGGGAATGCGGGGTGTTGGCCGACGGGGATGTCGTCGCCGATCGCTCGTGGTTGGGCTCGCCGGGGCAGCGGCCACGTTTCTCGAGATCGGTCGGGGCCGGCCCGCATTACCCCTCCGTCCGGGACGCGGACCGCCGACGGTGTCGAGGGACTGGGTTCGGGCGGTCGAACGGCCGCGAGATCGTATGCGAGAAACGGGAGGGACTCGACCAGCGCCTCGGTGGGGGCGACGTACACGCGCTGCAACGGTCCAGGAAGCACCGGCTCGACGGCCGCAGCTGGGATGTCGAGGTAGACCTCGACCCGGGTTGACAGGTCCGCCTCCGCGAGGCCGTCCCAGTCGATAGCCAGCTCCGGGTTCAGCGTCGCGCGGGCGGCGGGTTGGATGTCGTACCATGCCTCCGCCGCCAACACGCTCTCGCCGAGGAGACATCGACGCAACACGTCCGTACACGCCGCGCCGAATTCGCTGCCGGCCCCGAGGTCCCGGAGCGTTCGCTGCCCGACGAGTACCGCGCCCGTGTTCGCGGGCCGGAGCTCGGCGCCGAGAAAGTAGGCGACGGGGGCGGCCATGCCCGCGTGGAGGTAGGTCGGCGGTGCCTCAATGACGACGTCCGTATCGGGGTGCGCCGTGGTGTCCGGCCCATCGAACGCATCCCCGAACCCGACGGTGGGGGGATGGGCCCGTTCGGTCGGAAACGCTCTGGCCGGACGGAACTCCGCGATATTCGCCGCCAACGCGCTCACCGTCGCGAAGACGTCCTCGATCGAGGTCGTGGTCGTGATCTCACCCGACGGCGTGTGCGTCGGCGCCCGTACCCCGATCCGGACGCGCGATGTGTCCAGGTCGATCTCGGTGCGGCCTTCCTGACAAGCGATGGTCACCCCGCCTTCCACGAGCACGTACACCTTGAGGGGGAGGCACAGTTCGATGACGGTCGGGTCCCCACGATGCCGGGTCGCGCCGGTTCGATGGGTGATCGTTTGCGGCCCGCCCTGGGACCCCCGCAGGACGAGCGGCGGGGTTTGATCGAGCGTGAGGTGTTCGGTCGTGAGGGTGAATGCGCGCGCGACGGGGATGGGAAACGGGTCGGTCGGTGCCTCCGCGATACTCGTCGGATCGTCCACGCGGAGTCGGGCGAACGCGTTCCCCCCACTCTCGAAGAATTCGATTCCCGCCTCGTCCCCGAGCGCCCGAACCCGTACCATGGACTCAGTGTCGGTGAGACGGGATTCCATTAAAAAGTTCGGAGGCCGGTCGTGGTCGCCGCGAGCAGATGCTTTTAGGTACCGATGGCCGTAGCGACCGTGCGTGTACCGCTACCCGTGCCCCGGATGTCGCTCGACGACCGTCCTGCACGGGCGGGACTGCGCCTTCGAGGAGTACGATCGGCCGGCGATCGAACGCGCCCAGGTCGATATCATCGCAGTCCTGTCGGCGGAACCAACGACCCGCGGCGCGCTCCAGGATCTGATCGAGCAACCCTGGAACAACCTCTACGAGTCGACGCTACGCATGCTCGAGCGGGACGCCCGGATCGAGACGGAACGAACGAGCGGGGGCGAACGGCTTCGGCTGGTGCCGCCCGACGAGATCGCCGATCGGATCGAACCGACCGGTGAGCCCCTGCGTACCGTGTACGAGCACGGGTCCGTCGCCGGGGCGCACGACAACAGCGTCTTCGCGATGATCGCGTACTACGCCTCCAAGGGGCTGACGTGGGAAGACACCCGCCGCCAAGTGCTCAACTGGCTCGAGGCGAGCGGCACGTGGGCACGCGGCGGCTTCGAGGAGTCCACACCGGAAGCGTTGGTCGACGCGAAACGGCACGTCTACGAGGAGGGCTACGGGTGGCTCGAGAAGGCGACGGCCGCCAAGCGGGTCATCGACAACTCCTACGTCGTCGAGGACTGATCACTCGATGGCGAATGTATGGTCCTGTCCGTCGGCGTGATGGACGTGGATCTCCGCGATCGCCGGCGGGCCGACGAGTTCGACTTGGGCCTGGTACTCGACCTCCGCGAGACACTCGATGCAGACACCGGCCTCCTCGTCGGGGACAGCCTCGATGTCGACGGTGAGGATCTCGTCCTCGACCGTCGCGTCCGTCAGTGCCGCCTCGTGACACGGATCCGGGGCGGGCAGGTGCCCATGGAGCGTGATGAAGGGGCCCGTGACGGATGCGGAGACCTCGTCGGCCGATCCGCAGTCCGCGCTGCGCGTTTCGATCGCCGTCACGTCGACCCGCGGCGGTTCGTCCGCGCCGAACACGTCGAGGGTGTGTGATTGACCGGGCACGTGATCGACCTGGACGCCCTCGACCCCGGCGAGATCCCCCGCGACGGTGATCTCGTAATCGACCGCGCCGGCACACTGGGCACAGTCCTCGTCTTCCCCCAGTGTCGAGGTGACGTCGACGGCGAGTTCGACGGTGTTCTCCGCGAGCGTTGTCCCCTCCAGGACGGCCTCGTAACAGGGGGTCGGGGCCGGCGTCGTGCCCTCGATCGCCAGTCCATCGCCCGCCTCGCTGGCGGCCGCCCAGTCGTCGTTCGGGGTCGCACAGTCGCTCCCGGTCGACTGGAGGGATGCGTCGATCGTCGGATCGTCGTCACCGTCCCCGGGCGCCTCGGGGTTGTTGCCGTCGAGACAGCCTACGAGCGCCGTCGACCCGGCGATCGCGGCGAGGAGATCGCGTCGTTGCATGGATATGGTGGGGGGCGACCGGAGTAAGTACCTTCCCGAGGCCCAAATTCCCGTTTGAGTTTATCCCGGAATAGTCATACGCAGGGGTCGACGAGGGCTCGCTAGAGCCTCCCAATGGGCGGAAGCGAGTTCGAACCGGAGCTCTACCGGTTCCCGGAGTTCTTCGAACGCCTCGAGGGTCGCGGCCTGCTCAGGGCGCGCGATGCGGTGGAATCGGAGACCGAGGGCTCC
>CAZAYR010000021.1:25252-25797 GCA_964489365.1 uncultured Salinarchaeum sp. | reverse complement strand
AGACCACGACGTTATCGAGTTCGGCGGGCCGGACCAACGAACAACACGAGGATTCGCTGGAGGCTGCGATCGCGGACTCCACGATAACGTGACCGAGCTGTTCGTTGCTACGGAACGCTCCCGCACACCCCCGAAGGCTCCCGCGCCCCCGGGAGGAGACAAGACGGACGAGGGCACCGGTGCGTTGGTAGAACGCCTCCCGCATACTCCCGGGCTGTTCCCGCTGACCGTTGAGGACATAGGATTCCATCGCCTCACGCGCCAGTTCGACCGTTCTGGCACCGTCCTCGTAGGTCAAGCGTACGCCTTGGGCCTCTGCCATAGGTACCCATTAACTCGGGGTAACTTCAACGCTTCCTATTCCGTTGCCCATGTCTTCCCCGAATAATGTTCGCCTTAACCGGCGGGTGTCGGGCACCGTTTTTATGCGAGGCTGCCGAACGAGCCCGTGGGCAGAGGGAGCCCGGCTCCCGCGGAACTCCCGTGAGGAAAGTCCCCCCACCGCCGGGCGGGTGACCGGGCGCAAGCCCGGGGCGGGAGACCGC
>CAZAYR010000021.1:0-25242 GCA_964489365.1 uncultured Salinarchaeum sp. | reverse complement strand
AACTCGGGGTAACTTCAACGCTTCCTATTCCATTGCCCATGTCGTCCCCGGATAATGTTCGGCTTAACCCGCCGATCCCGGCGATCGTTTTTATGTGAGCCCACTCAACGCTCGGATGGGCAGAGGGAGCCCGGCTCCCGCGGGAGACCGTGAGGAAAGTCCCCCCACCGCCGGGCGGATGACCGGGCGCAAGCTCGGGGCGGGAGACCGCCGGCCCTGGAACAGCAACGAGACCCCTCGCGGCGATCGATGAGGTGCGCGAAGTCCGGCCGCAAGGCCGACGAGCTAACCCACCGAGAGCGGACCCGCGAGGACGGATGGAACGGCCACCCTCATCGGTGCAAGCGTACGCCGTCAGGTAGCCCGGCAGTGGCGTACGTGCTCAGCCGAATGCCGGGACGAACAGAAGGGGGCTTACTCCCCTCAGCCCGTTTTCCAGCGCCATATTTACATATTAGAGGCGTCAAAAATCGTCGATGATGCTCAGCGCGGTCATGGAGGATTACGTCAAGGCGATCTATCACCTCCAGACCGCCGGCGAGGCGCAGGTCCGCACGTCGGCGATCGCCGAACGCCTCGACGTCACGCCCCCGACGGTCACGAGCATGCTCGAGAAACTCGAGGATCGCGGGCTGATCGACCGGGAGAAGTATGCGGGGGTGACCCTGACGGCCGAGGGCGAACAGGTCGCCCTCGAGGTCATTCGGCACCATCGGTTGCTCGAGGCCTACATGGCCGAACACCTCGATTACGCCTGGAGCGAGGTCCACGACGAGGCGGATCGCCTCGAACACCACATCAGCGAGGATTTCGAGGCCCGGTTGGCCGACGCCCTCGATGATCCGGCGACCGATCCCCACGGGGATCCGATTCCCTCATCCGGCCTGGAACCGCCCGAACCCCGACGCGATACCCCGATGACCCAGTTCGACGTCGGCGACGAGATCGAGGTGGCCCGGGTCAGCGACCGGGACCCCGAACTCCTCGAATACTTGGCCGAACGCGGGGTCGCGCCCGGCAGCCGTCTCGAGATCCGGGAGATCGCCCCCTTCGGGATGGTGACGGTCGTTCACGATGGCGAGGAGCTCTCGCTACCACGCCGGATCGCCCACCAGGTCCTCGTCCATCCGCCGAGCGAGCGCGTCGAATCGGTGGAGGGCTGAATCCGACGGTTCGAAGCCTTTATTCGCCGCCTCGGCCTCGCTCCGACAAGACTGACACATGGCCGATAAACCAGCCTCCATGTACCGGGATATCTCGAAGCCCCCGTACACCCGGAAGGAGTACATTACGGGGATCCCGGGTTCGAAGATCGCCCAGCATCGGATGGGGGCGATCGATCGCGAGCCGGACTCCTATCCCGTCCAGATCAGCCTGACCGTCGACGAAGCCTGCCAGATCCGCCACGGCGCGCTCGAGGCCGCGCGGCTCTCGGCGAACCGCTACCTGATCAAGGAGTTCGGGGAGGGCAACTACAAGATGATCCTCCGGAAGTTCCCCCACCACGTGCTCCGGGAGAACAAACAGGCCACCGGCGCGGGGGCCGACCGGGTGTCCGACGGCATGCGACAGTCCTTCGGGAAGGTCGTCGGCACGGCCGCGCGCATCCCGAACGGGGACCGGGTCTTTACCGCGTGGTGCGAGGTCGATCAGGCCCCCGTCGTCAAGGAGGCCTTCCGGCGGGCGTACAACAAGATCTCCCCGCCCTGCTCGATCAACGTCGAACGCGGCGAGCAGCTGTTGGTCGCGTAACGGCGTCCGGCGGGCGCGATGCTACACCTGGCCGTCGCCACGCAATCGACGACCTTTGCTCGGATGCAGGAACCGCTCCGGAAGCGGGGCATCCAGCCCGTCGGGCTCCGGGTGAAAGGCCGGTCGCTCGGGCTGACGGACGATCGTGGGCCGTGGGACCCCGACGCCTACGACCTCGGCTACGTGTTCCCGCCACGTCTGATGGAGGGCGGGGTGGCCGACGCGATGCTCGATCTGACGTGGGTTAACGGCCGCGAGGCCGTGTTGCGCTCCCGAAACAAGGCATCAGTGCTCGCCAGGGCGGATCGGGCCGGCTTGCCCACCCCGCGGACGACCCTCGTCTCGCATCCTGTCGACGAAGCCACGCTCCGGTCGGTCTGGGAGGAGTTCGAGGGGGCGGTCGTCGTGAAGCCGAACTCGACGACCCGCGGCGTCGGCGTGGCACGGGCCGGGGATCTTGACACGTTCCTCGGGATCGTCGATTACCTCGAGTTAGTCCACGATTTCGGGGCGACCGGGGACAAGTCCTATCTCGTCCAGGCGTTCGTCCCCGACGCCCGGGACGTGCGCGTGATGGTGATCGATGGGGAGTACGTCGGTGCGGTCGAGCGGAAGGCGCCCACGGAGCACGACGCCACCCGGTGGAAACATAACGTCCACCGCGGCGGCGAGGCCCGCGGGATCTCGCCGGATCCGGCCGTGCGGTCGCTGGCGGAAGACGTGGCGGACCTGGTGGACATTCCTGTCGTGGGAGTGGACCTGCTCGTCACGCCGGACGGGCCGTTGGTCTCGGAGACGAACGCCCGGCCGACGATCGACCGGGCGGAGAAGTACGATGCGGGGTTCTGGGACCGCCTGGCCGCGGCGATCCGCCGGCGGGCCTGACTATTCGACGTCGATATCCGCCGAGCGGTTCTCGCGATCGAAGACGACCTCGAGGACCCCGTTGTTGTATTTCGCCTGGGCCGTGTCCTCGTCGACGCGTCCCGGAAGCTCGACCCGCTCGTCGTACTCGCGGCGCTCGTTTTCGGCACTGATGACGAGGATCCGTCCGTCGCACTTGAGTCGGATGTCCTCCTTTTCGACCCCCGGCAGGTCCGCGATCACCCGGAGCTCGTCCGGCCGCTCGTGGATATCGATATGGGTGTCCGAGCCGAAGCCGGTGTCGAAGCCGGTGTTCACGCGGACGTCACCCGAGCCGCTCAACATCTCGTTCATCATCCGTTCGAGCTCGCGGAAGAGATCGTCGAACGGGTCACGCGGGTCGTCACGGGACATACAACCGGCTTGGCGATGCCGGCAGAAAGCCTTTGTGTCACTCGGTCAGCGGCGCCGTCTCCGCGGGGACACGGGGCCGGACGTCGATCCCGACGCCGAGGTGCTCGTTGGTGCGCGCGATGCTCTCCTCCGCGTCCGCCGAGCCGGCGATCGCCCGGATGGCGTCGACGTTCTCGGGCACCACGTTGCTCTCCTGGTGGATCGCCTGGAAGAAGTAGAGATCCCGACCGTCCGCGGAGATCGATTCCTCCCAGAGGCACGACTCCCAGAGATCCCCCCGGGGCCGGCCGAGGTCCCTGGCGAACTCGAACGCGCCGGCCATCCCCTCGATGTCGAAGTGGCCCGGGACGACGGCGATCCGGGACTCGTCGCGGTAAACGTCGGCGATCCGTTCGGGGGACGGCGCCGAGTCGAATGTGACGTTGACGGCGTGCACGTGCATGTGTGTCGCCGGGACCGTCATCGCGAGGGTGTTGATCGGGACCGCGGGAAGGACGGTCCGGAGATCCGGACCGTGGTGGGAGGGCAGTTCCTTGGGGCTGGGCAGGATGTCGTTGATCGGGCCGCGTTCGGATTGGTCGGGATCCCCGCCACGGCGGACCAGGGTCGCCCGAACCTTCTCCACGTCGTAGCGTTCCTGTAGGGGCGTGATGGCCCGGGCGAGCCCGGTCGTGTTACACGAGACGACACGAAGATAGTCCGCGTTCCGCCCCTCCTCGAAATTCGCCCGGGCGTTGAAGCTGGCATCGACCATGTCGTGGGCCTCCTTGCCCTGGAAGATGGCCGGCTTCCCGTGTTCCTGGTAGGTCGGCAGGTACGTCTCCCCGACGCCGCCGGGGGTCGCGTCGACGACGACATCGCTCCCGGCCACGAGGTCGTCGACGAGCCCGGCCGTCGGGACCCCCACCTCCTCGAACCGTTCGCGCCGCTCGTCGTCGATGGTATACACGGCATACCCGCGGTCGTGTGCGTTGACCGCCTCGTGGTTGGGACGCGTTTTCACCACCCCGGTGACCTCCATGTCCGGTTGAGCGTCGACCGCATCCGCAACCCGTTTGCCGATCGTACCGTACCCGTTCACCCCGATCGCGAGCATGTACTCGAACGGTGGCCGAGGAGGGGGATAATAATTCCGGGACTAAAGGGGAGCAATTTAACTCGTGACCGAGTAAAGGACGACACCTCCGTGGTCCGACGGACAACACATACTTGCTCGTGTGGTGGCTACGAGTGAGCCGATGTGTCCCTCCTTCACGAACCGCGATCCGATCAGGATCGGCCTCAACGGCTTCGGTCGGATCGGGCGGAGCGTGACTCGGGCCGCCCTCTCCCATCCCCACCTCGAGATCGTCGGCATCAACGATATCATGGACGCCGACGACATGCGCTACCTCCTGGCCCACGACTCCGTGATGGGACGACTTGAAAACGTCGCGCTCGACGGCCAGCACCTCGTGGTGGAGGACCACCGAATGCGGATATCGAGCGAGCGTTCGCCGGCGTCGCTGCCCTGGGACGCCCTCGAGGTCGACGTCGCCCTGGAGTGTACGGGGTTGTTCCGCACCCGCGAGGAGGCCCGACAACACTGCGAGGCGGGCGCCGACAAGGCGATCATCTCCGCGCCACCTCGGGGGGATCGCCACGTCCCCCAGATCGTCTTCGGGGCGAACGAGAAGCGGTACGACGGGGAAGACGTCGTCTCGAACGCCTCGTGTACGACGAACAGCGTCGCGCCGATCGCCAAGGTGCTCGAGGATCGGTTCGGCATCGCGCAGGGGCTGTTGACGACGGTCCACGCGTACACGAGCTCCCAGGAACTCGTGGACGGCCCCTCCGGCAAACGACGACGGGGCCGGGCCGCCGCCGAGAACATCATTCCGACGTCGACGGGGGCGGCCCGCGCCACGACGGAAGTGCTCCCGGAACTGGAGGGGAAACTCGACGGGATGGCGATGCGGGTGCCCGTCCCCAACGGGTCCATCTCGGATCTCACCCTCGCGCTGGACGCCGACGTGGGTCGGGAGGCGGTCAACGACGTCCTGCGCGAAGCGGCCATGGGGGAACTCGCGGGCGTGCTCGGTTTCACCGACGAGGAAATCGTTTCGCGGGACGTGATCGGGCTCCCGTTCTCGTCGTTGGTGGATCTCCAGTCGACGATGGCGATCGACGACGGGTTCGTGAAGCTGCTGGCGTGGTATGACAACGAATATGGCTTCTCGCATCGCCTCCTCGACGTGGCCGAATACATCACGATCGGCGAGGCGACACCGGACCGGACGGAGCTCGCCGCGGCCGGATAAGGACCCATGTTCGCAACCTTGGACGATCTCGACGGCGACGCGACGCTCCTCGTACGGGTCGACCTCAACTCGCCCGTCGAGGACGGCGAGGTCCAGGACAACCGACGGTTCGCCCGCCACGCCGAAACCCTGCGGGAGTTGAGCGCGGCCGGACACCGTGTCGCCGTGCTCGCCCACCAGGGCCGACCGGGGCGGGACGATTTCGTCTCGCTGGCTGCCCATGCCGACATCCTCGCGGACCACCTCGAGGCGGACGTCACCTTCTGTCCCGACACGGCCGGCGACGAGGCCCTTGCCGCCATCGATTCACTGGAATCGGGGGAGCTCGTGCTCCTCGAGAACGTGCGCCAAGTCGAGGACGAACTCGCGGATCGGACCCCCGAAGAGCATGCGACGTCGACGTTCGTCCGTCGACTAGCGGGGGCCGCCGACGCGTACGTCGGCGATGCGTATTCGACCGCCCACCGGGCCCACGCCTCGATCGTCGGACTCCCGACCGCCATGGAGTCGGTGTACGCGGGGCGCGTGATGGAATCGGAGTTCGTCGCCAACTCCGCCATCCAGTCGCGCACCTTCGACGGCGATGTGGTGATGGTCCTCGGCGGCACGAAGGCCGGCGACCTCGTCCGGGTGATTGCCGGCGTCGGCGATCGCGTGGATCGGTTCCTCCTCGGCGGGGTCATCGGGGAACTCTGTTTGCGGGCCCAAGGCTACGAGGTGGGATTCGACGTGGCCGGCGAGGAGCTCTACGACGGGCTGTGGGCCGAGCACGAGGAGACGCTCCGGGAGCTCGTCGGGACCCACGCCGATCGGCTCGTCCTCCCGTCGGACCTGGCCTACGAGGATGCCGCGGGCAACCGGGCGGAGGTCGCCGTCGATGGCCTCGAAAAATCCCGGCCCTATTACGACGTCGGTGCCCGGACCGCCGATCGGTTCGCCGCCGAGATCGAAGGGGCGAGTGCCGTGTTCGTGAAAGGCGCGCTGGGCGTGTTCGAGGACGAGCGATTCTGCGACGGCACGCTGGCCGTGCTCCGGGCGATCGGCGACGGGGACGCGTTCTCGGTCGTCGGAGGTGGGGATACGTCGCGCGCGATCGATCTCTACGCGCTGGAGCCCGCCGATTACGACCACGTCTCGATCGCCGGCGGCGCCTACGTGCGGGCGTTGGCGGGCGAGCGGCTGCCCGGCGTCGAGGCCCTCCGCGCCGAGTCGCCCTCGGCGGTCTCGCGATAGCCGGCGGGCCACACAACGGTTATTGGGGACGCCCCGGGATCCCCCGAGCGATGGACGAGTACGAGGCGCCGGCCCGGACGGCGATCGAACAGTGTCTCGCCCTCGCGTCGACGGAGGCCCTGGTGGTCGTGACCGACGACGAACGGCTGGACATCGGACGGGCGCTGTACCGGGTCGGGCAGGATGTGGCCGGGGACGCGTGTCTCATCCGGTCGGCACCGGGCGAGGAACACGGGGCGGAACCGCCGTCACCCGTCGCCGGCGCGATGCGGGAGGCCGACGCCTTCCTGGCCCCGACGACGAAGAGTATCACCCACACCGACGCGCGTCGTGCGGCCTGCGAGGCCGGTGCGCGCGGCGCGACCCTGCCGGGGATCACCGAGGACGTGTTCGTGACGGGCCTGGAGGCCGATTACGCCTCCATCGCCGAGGAATGTGCGCGCCTGGCCGGCACGCTTGCGGGGGCCGACGAGATCCGGATCACCGCCCCCGCCGGGACGGACATCACGTTCGCGTTCGGCGGGCGCGAATGGCGGCAGGATACGGGGGTTGTCCACGAACCGGGGGCGTTCTCGAACCTCCCCGCAGGGGAGGTGTTTACGAGCCCCGTGTCCGCCGAGGGCACCTACGTGGTCGACGGCACGATCCATCCCCACGGGCTCGTCGAGACGCCGATCCGGATCGACGTCGAGGACGGGTACGCCGTCGAGATCGGCGATCCGACGGTCGCCGATCGGTTCGAGGAGGCCGCAGCGGCGGTCGGTCAGGATGCGTACAACGTCGCGGAGCTCGGCGTCGGCGCGAACCTCGCGGTCACCGAGCTCGTGGGGTCGGTCCTCCTGGACGAGAAGGCCGGCGGGACGGTCCACGTGGCGCTGGGGGACGACGCGAGCATCGGCGGGGAAACCTCGGCGCCGATCCACGTGGACGGCGTGATCCGGGAGCCGACCGTCCACGTCGACGGCGCGCAACTCGACCTCCCGGGGCCGTGAGGGATCCTTTTAACGCGCGGTCCCGTAGGGTCCATCGATGACCGCAACGGGGCTCGAACGGGGGGATCAGGTCCGGGCCAGCTGTCCGGCCTGTGCGCCGGAGGCCGAAACGACCCACGAGATCCTCAAGCCGGACGCCGACGCGACGGTTCGGTGTCGGGTCTGTGACCACGTGCACAAGGTGTCGATCGAGCCCACCCGCCGGCAGGACGTCCGCGTCGTGATCTCCAGCGGCGGCGAGTCCACCCGAACGACGGCCGAGGTCCCGCGTTCGGAAGTCCTCGCGGTCGGCGAGGAGTTCGTCGCGGAGACCCCGGACGGCCCCGTCGGCGTCCGCATTACGAGTCTCGAGCTCCAGGACGGCGAGCGGGCAGAACGGGCGACGACGGCCGAGGTCCGGACGATCTGGACGCGGGCAGTGGACAACGTGGGCGTGCCGACGACGATCCATCCCTCGGACGGCAACCGCGAGGCGACCGTCAGCGAGACCGTCTACATGCCAGGCGACGAGGAACTGATCGTGGGCGAGTCGCTCCCGCACGCCGACGACGAGCTGACGATCGAGCGACTGATCCTCCGGGACGACGTGCTCGCGGACGGCCCGGACGTCCTCGAACGTCGCGACGACGCGGCGGCGGCCAAGGACGTAAAACGGGTGTTCACCCGGCGCGCATCCGGAGACGACTGGCGATCGCCGTGGGACTGACAAACCTATGCGAGCCCATGACCGAGGAGGTGGCCTGACGTGACGCCCAACGACCCCGCGGGGAACGGCTCGGCGGCCGCCCCGGACGAGGGCGAGTACGCCAGCGCGCGCAATCGGATGGTCTCCCGGCTGGAGAACGCCGGGCGTATCGAGCGATCCTCCACTGCGGCGGCCCTCCGCACGGTCCCGCGACACGTCTTCGTGCCCGCGGGGCAACGCGGCGAGGCCTATGCGGATCGGCCGCTCGGCATCGGCGAGGGCCAAACGATCAGCGCGCCGCACATGGTGGCGATGATGACCGATCTCCTGGCGCTCGATCCCGGCGATCGGGTGCTCGAGATCGGCACCGGGTGCGGCTATCACGCCGCGGTCACCGCGGACATCGTCGGGGCCGAGCACGTCTATTCCGTCGAGTATCACGAGTCCCTGGCCGAGCGAGCCCGTGAGAAACTCGCCTCGACCGGATACGGCGCCGTCCACGTCCGGCCGGGCGACGGCAACCGCGGTTGGCCCGAGCACGCCCCGTACGACGCGGCCTATCTCACGTGTGCCCCGGCGAGCCTCCCGGAGGCCGTCATCGAGCAGGTGCCGGATGGCACCATCGTCGGGCCGGTCGGCCGCACCCGCCAGGAACTCGTCCGCCTCTCGCGGGTCGGCGGCGAGACCGTCGAGCGGGAGAGCCACGGCGGCGTGCGATTCGTGCGCATGCGCGGCGATTAGGAGCGGTCAATTCAAGGGACCGCGGGGAGAGGAGGTTTCGTATGGAACCGGCCGTCCTCCGGGATGACATGGTCGACGGGTTAGCGCACCCGTCGAAGGGTATCATCCGGAGCGAGCGCGTCGGCCTGGCGATGCGCGCGGTGCCACGCCACGCGTTCGTGAGTGACGACCGGGCGGCGTACGCCGACCGCTCGCATCGCGAAGCCGGCACGACCGTCCTCGCCCCGAGTACTGTCGCCCGCCTGGTCGAGGCCCTCGCCCCCGAGCCCGGGGATCGCACCCTCGTGGTGGGGGCCGGTGTCGGGTACACCGCGGCCGTACTGGCCGAGATCGTCGGCGCCCGCCACGTCCACGGCATCGACCTCTCCCGGAGCGTCGTCCGCGTCGCCCGGCGCAACTTGGCGAACAGCGGCCACGACGAGGTCCTCGTCGACCAGGGCGACGGCGCCGAGGGGTTGGCGGCGTATGCCCCCTACGATCGCATTCTCGTCGAAGCCGCCGTCCGGAATCCCCCGCGGGCCCTCGCCGACCAGCTGGCGCCCGAGGGCCGCCTCGTCATGTCCCGCCTGAACGACGTCCAGGAACTGGTCGCCGTCGAGGGCGGGCGCGTTGTCGCGGAGTACGGGAGCATCGCCCTCCAGCCGTTGTTGGTGCCCGGCGAACAGTCCGACGCGGTCGAACGGAACCGGACCGCACGCGAGGACCGGGAGTATCATGCCCGCGCCCGGCAGCGCCGCCGCGGGTGGGAACGGGACTGGATCGACTGGGACGCGGTCTGATCACTCCTCGAGGGCGTGCCAGGAGAGCCGGACGTCCCGCGCGGCCCCGACTTGATCGATCCGTCGCGCCGTCGTGCGTTGGGGGGCCGCGGCGAGTGCGTCCTCGTCAGCCGTCGCCGCTTCCTCGAAGGCCCGCGCGAGGTGATCGAGCGTCTCCGGGCGCTCGCTCTCGGTGGGCTCGGTCATGAGGGCCTCCGGCACGATCTCGGGCCACTTCGTCGTCGGGGGGTGGACCCCCGAATCGAGCATCCGCTTTGCGAGGTCCGCCGCGTCCTTCGCCCCCGCGCTCGCAACGAACTCGTGGTGGTAGGGGCCGTACGGGATCTCCAGGTCGATCTGCTCGCCGAGGTAGTTCGCGTTCAATACCGCCTTGGCGCTCGTATCCCGCAGCCCCTCGTCACCGAGTCGCGCGATATAGGCGAACGTCTTGATGAGGACGAGCCAGTTGCCCGCAAACCCGTGGACTCGCCCGATCGAGTGTGCTGGCGTGTACCGCTCGAACCCGTCCTCCGTGTCCCGGACGTGCGGGCTCGGGAGGAATGGCGCGAGTTCGTCGGTGACCCCGACCGGCCCGGCGCCCGGCCCGCCGCCCCCGTGCGGCGTCGCGAAGGTCTTGTGGACGTTATAGTGCATGACGTCGAAGCCCATATCGCCCGGGCGGCCCCGGCCGAGTAACGCGTTCAGGTTCGCCCCGTCGTAGTACAGCAGGCCGCCGGCGTCGTGGACGATCGTCGCGATCTCTTCGATGTCGCGCTCGAACAGCCCCAGGGTGTTCGGGTTCGTCATCATGAACGCTGCCGTTCGGTCCGAGACCGCCGCGTCGAGGGCGTCGAGGTCGACGCGTCCGTCCTCCCCGCTGGGGAGTTCGATCACGTCGTAGCCCGCCATCGCCGCGCTCGCGAAGTTCGTCCCGTGGGCCGTATCCGGGACGATGATCTCGTCGCGCTGCGCGTCCCCGGCATCGTCGTGGTATGCGGCGGCGATCCTGATGCCCGTGAACTCGCCGGCCGCGCCGGCGGGCGGCGTCAGCGTGACGGCGTCCATCCCGCCGATCGTTGCCAGTAAATCCTGCAGCCTGGCGTAGAGTTCGAGGGTGCCCTGGGCGGTTTCGTCCCGACGGGCCGGGTGGATCTGCCCCTTGGGATCGCCGGCGGCGACCTCCAGGAACTTCGGGTTGTACTTCATCGTACACGAGCCCAGCGGGTACGGCCCGCTGTCGACCCCGTAGGTCATCTGGGAGAGCCGCGTGTAGTGGCGGGCCATCTCGGGTTCGGTCAGGGAGGGCAGGGTGAGCGTCTCGCGCGTCAAGTCGTCGGGGAGGGGCACGTCCTCGTCCGCGATCGTCACGGTATCCGTGGTCTTCTCGGCGAGCAGTGGCTCGTAGACCGCGTCCGTGTCACGCGTCCAGCGCGCTTGATCGTACTTCATTCCGCCACCTCCGCGAATGCGTCCACGAAGTCATCGACGTGCGGTGCAGTCAGGTCGGTCACGGCCACCTGGAGTTCGTGCTCGTCGAGGACGTGCACGGCGAAGCCGACCTCGCGGAGATCTTCGGCGACTGCCGGGGCCGTCCGCTCGGTCCGGACGACGAACTCCCGGAAGTGATGGCCCTCGTGGATGGGCGCCTCGACGCCCGGGATCGCGTCGAGCGCCTCGGCGAGACCCTGGGCCTCCTCGAGGCACGTCCGAGCGAGTTCGACGAGGCCCTCCGCCCCGAGCCACGTGAGATGCATCGCCGTGCGCAACGCGACCCAGGCCTGATTCGTGCAGATGTTGCTCGTCGCCCGCTCGCGTCGGATGTGTTGTTCGCGTGTCTGGAGCGTCAGCGTGAACGTGCGCCGGTCGTCGGCATCCTCGGTCGCCCCCACGATCCGGCCCGGCAGTTGCCGGAGGTATTCCTCCCGGGTGGCGAACAGGCCTAAGCCCATGCCGAAGCTGGTCGGCAACCCGACCGTCGCCGCGTCACCGATCACGACGTCGACGCCAAGCGACTCGGGTTCCTCGAGCACGGACAGCGCGACGGGTTCGGTCCCGAGCGTCGCGAGCGCGTCGTGATCGTCCGCGAGCGCGGCGACCTCGGTGACGTGCGGCTCGATGACCCCCCTGACTGACGGGTTCTCCACGTAAACCATCACGTACTCGTCATCGACGGCGGCAGCCAGTCCGTCGACGTCGATCCGCCCGTCGGCCATCGGATACGAGTCGACCTCGAGATCGACGCCTGCAACGTAATTGTCCAGAACGGACCGACGACCGTCGACCATCTGCTCGGGGACGAGGACGCGGTGCCCGGTGGTCCCGCCGACCCGTGTGGCGAGGGTCGCCGCCTCGCCGAGGGCGGTGGCCGCATCGTACATCGAGCTGTTGACGATCGGCAGGCCGGTCAGCTCCACGAAGATGGACTGGTACTCGAAGAGCGCTTGCAGGAACCCTTGCGCGATCTCCGGTTGATACTGCGTATACGAGGTCAGAAACTCGGACCGCCGGGCGAGCTCGTCCACTGCCGCCGGCTGGAAATGACCGTAATGGCCACGGCCGAGGAACTCGATGAGCTCGTCGTTCCGGCCAAGCGTCGATGTGCAGGTTTCCAGTACCTCCTGTTCGGCACGTGCCGGAATCTCGAGGGTCCCGCCGAAAGCAACAGCCGGGGGGATGTCGAAGAGTTCGTCTTCCGAATCGGCCCCGATCGCCGAAAGCATCGCGTCGGTCTCCGCTTCGGTATGCGGCGTGTAGGGGCTCCCGCGCTCGAAGTCCGCCACGGTTAGTTGATCTGCTCCTCGTAGGCCGCGGGGTCGAGGAGCGCGTCCCGTTCGTCCGGGTCGCTCGGTTCGATCTCGAGCATCCACCCGTCGCCGTACGGATCGTCGTTGACCAGCTCCGGACGGTCGATCAACTCGTCGTTGACCGCGCGAACGGTCCCCGACATCGGCGCATAGAGGTCCGAGACCGCCTTGATGGACTCGACCACGCCGAAGGCCGATCCCTGCCCGAGGGTGTCCTCGACGTCAGGCAATTCCACGTAGACCACGTCCCCGAGTTCGTCCTGGGCGAAGTCCGTGATCCCGATTCGGGCCGTCCCGTCCGATTCCCGTACCCATTCGTGGGACTCGAGATACCGCATGTCCTCCGGCACGTCGAAGCTCATTATCCCGCCCCCACGAACGGGGGATCCTCAATCCTTGCCCTTCGCGGGGCCTCGCGGATCTCGACGGCCACCTCGGTCCCGGGTTCCGCCTGCGCCACGTCGACGTATCCCAGCGCGATGCCCTCCTCCCGCGTCGGACTCATCGTTCCGCTCGTGACGGTGCCGATCGGATCGCCGTCCCGTGTGAGGATGGCGTACCCCGCGCGTGGAATCCCCCGTTCGTCCATCACTAGGCCCACGAGCCGTTCGTCCGGACCGCGTTCCTTCTGTTCGACGAGGGCGTCGTGGCCGAGACACGGGGGATCGGTCCCGAGGGCGACTGCAAAATCGAGCCCGGCCTCGTAGGGGCTGCGGCGGTTGTCCTCGCGGTCGAACTCGTGGCCCGCCAGAACGTACCCCATCTCGAGGCGCAGCGTATCCCGGGCCCCGAGCCCGCAGCGCTCGCCGGCGATCGCCCGGTCGACGGCCGGTGTGTCCTCCCAGGGGACCAGCAGTTCGACCCCGCGCTCGCCGGTGTACCCCGTGCGGGCACACCACCCCTCGATATCCGCTACCTCGACGCGCTCGAGCTCGAGCCGGTCGATCGCCGCCACCGACGCGGGCAGGGCCTCGTCGGCGTTGGGCCCCTGGATTGCGAGCATCCCCCACGCGTCGGTCTCGTTTTCCACCTCGACCGTGCCCTCGCCGTGAGTCTTGCAATGGTCGGTGAGCGCCTCGTCCTTGCCCGCGTTGGCGACCAGGAGGTATCGGGTCTCCCCGAGCCGGTAGAGGATCGCGTCGTCGATGATCGTGCCCTCCCCGTCGGGAAGAAACGTGTACTGGGCCTCGCCGGGATCGAGTCGATCGACGTCCCCCGTCGTCAGGCGCTGGAGGAGATCGCGGGCGTTCGAGCCGGAGATGCCGATCTCGCTCATGTGTGAGACGTCGAAGACACCCACGTCCTCGCGAACCGCGCGGTGTTCGGTCCGGATGGACGCGAACTCGACGGGCATGTCCCAGCCCCCAAAATCGGTAAAGGTCGCCCCACGCTCGGTGTGGCGATCGTAGAGTGGTGTCCGTCGGCGCGACATGGCGGCTTGACGCGCCCGTCGCTTGTAATCGTGGTGGCCGTCAGGCGCGCTCGATGAAAATCTCGCCGTCGCGGGCCCGGAAGACCATCCGGTCGCCGATCTCGATCTCCTGGCCTTCCTCAGCGAGCTCCTCACGGACCGCCTTGATCAGGCTGATTCTCCATCGATCCGTCACTTTCGTCGTCCCCAAGATCCGGTCCTGTTCGGCCATCGACGCCCGGGGGTTGACCACCGGTGGTGTTATGCACTTTTAGCAATGTCGTCATAATAGTCGGAGTTGGTAATTATGTCACGACGTGCCACGTTCCATCGCACCGCCCGCCCGGTCCCGACCCCCCGGGATTGTATTCTGGTCGCGCCGTCCGGGACGGCCACCATCGACGGATCCGGCAGGCAGCCACACTTGTGCGTCCGCTCGTCCCGCCACGGTCGGCGGCGGGTACCGGTCGGCGAACGGGACGTCCTGGCCGAGGTGGTCGGTGAGATGGCTCGTTCCGGATCGACGGCCGTCTGGCTGGGCGGGCGGGCCCGGCTGACCCTGGCGCTGGGCGGCCCCCCGGTGCAACTCGAGCGGACACTCCGGCGGACTGCCGGGGCGCACGGGCTGGCGATGCACGGATTTATGGGTTCCAGCGTTGGTGACGCCGACGACCTGGGCGCGTATGACGAGGTGCGGGACGGAGGGCCCGTCAGCACCCGCCAGCCGACGTCGCGCGAGTGAGCAACCGCGCGGGGTCGGCGGCGACGTCCGTGCTATCGCAGCGGGGACATTGGACGCCGAGCCCCCATTCCGGGAGCCGGCGTGCTCCGTCGGCCGCGATCTGGACGCCGAGTTCGATCAACAGGGTCATCCGTCTCGTTTGACCGCAGTTGTGACAGCGCATGGTAGACCGGCTGGTGTTGTTAGTGTGGCCGGTACCGGGGTTCGTCCCGACCTCCACCAAAAAGCCGGGGAACCGTCGGACTCTTGCCCGCTCCCCGTAGGTAGGCGACATGGATCTCTTGGGGCGGGTCTTTGGCGGGCCGTCCACGGCCGCGCTGCTGGTCGATGGCCCCAACGTCCTGCGCGAGGAGTTCTCGGTCGATCTCTCCACCCTCAAGAAAACCGTCATGCCCGACGCACGCCGGACGATCCTCCGCCTCTACCTCGACGAACATGCGTCCCCCGGGCTCGTGCGTGCCGCGGAGGCAAACGGGTTCGAGGTCCACGTCACGAGCGGTGACGTCGACGTGAAACTGGCAGTCGACGCCGCCGAGTTCGTCGTGACCGAGCGCCTCGGGTCGCTCGCGATCGCCTCGCGGGACGCGGACTTCAAGCCGGTCTTCGAACTGGCTGCCCGGGAAGGGGTTCGCACGATCGCGGTTTCGCCGGGGAGTCACGGCGAGTCGGCGGCGTTGTCGAACGCGGCCGACGAGTGCATCTCACTGGAACCACGGGACGTATAATCGCCGGCGACCTTGCCAGCGCCATGGCGTGGTCCGGACCGGTCCTGGACAATCACCTCCACCTGGATCTCGCGGGCGGGATGGGCGAGTCCGTCGTTGAAGATTTCGTGCGTGCCGGGGGGACGCACATGCTCGTGGTCAACAAGCCCTCGTGGTGGTACGGCGTCGAGGTCGAGAGCGCCGAGGATTTCGAAACGGGGTTCGCGGCGACCGTGGAGACCGTCGACCGGGTGAACGAGCTCCTGCCCGGCCGCGCCTGGCCGGTCCTCGGCGTCCATCCCCCCCTGATCTCCCGGCTCGTCGAGGACGGGCATGCACCCGATTCGGCCGCTGAGCTCATGCGGGAGGGAATCGATCGGGCGGCCGACCGCGTCGCGGCGGGCGACGCGTTGGCGCTCAAATCCGGCCGTCCCCATTACGAGGTCAGCGACGACGTTTGGGCCGCTTCGAATACGGTCATCCGCCACGCCTTCGAACGGGCCGCCGCGCACGACTGCGCCGTCCAGCTTCACACGGAGGCCGCCGAGACGTTTCCCGCATTCCGTCGGTGGGCGGAGGATACAGGGCTCGCACCCGAACGGGTCGTCAAACATTACGCCGAGGGCCCGGTCGATGGCCCAACCGCGAGCGTGATCAGTCGGCGGGAGGCCCTCGAGGCGGCCGTCGAGGGGGGCGCGCCGTTCCTCATGGAAACGGATTTCCTCGACGATCCGGACCGGCCGGGCGCCGTCCTCGGGACGAAGACGGTGCCGCGACGGGTCCGCTGGTTGTCCGAGCGAGGGGCGAGTGACGCGCTCGAACGCGCCCACGTGGCGACCCCGGCGAGCGTGTACGGGATCGACACCCGGTCGGGGTAAAGAAAGGTCTTTCACGCGCGACGCGGACGGAATAGTATGAGCGCGGCACCGGAGGAGTTCTATTCCGCGGAACGGTGGCAAAACTGGCTCGACCGACTCCGCGAGGAAACCATCGACCCGGAGGACGAGGATTCCGCGCGACTCCTGTTGAACCTCCAGGACGATGCGGCCATCGCGGTCGTGAAGATCCTCCGGGCCCACGACGCCGGCGACCTCGAGGCCGAGGAGGCGCTCGAGGAACTCGCCGACGTCCGGGATATCGTCCTCGAGGACGTCGAACTCGAGGACGAGGAAACGGCGATGTTGGTCGATGGCGTCCAGACGAGCCTGCTCTGCGTGTTCCTCTCCGCCGAGGAATACCTCGTCAACGGCCCGGCCGAGGACGCCTCGATCCAAGCGTTGATCCGCGAGGCCGAGTCCGCGGAGGCCGAGGAGGGCTTCGAGGAGGCGCTCCATCACTGTGCCCGTGCGGGGACGCGCATCATCGACGGCGAGGAGCTCGATATCGGCATCGTCGACGAGATCGAATACGGGTACGTCGCCGAGTGGGTCAACGGCCTGGATAGCCTCGCGAACGCCCTGAGCGACCCGGAGGTCGTCGAGGAGTGAATGTTCGACGATCGTCGAATCGTTGATCGACAACCATTAAACCTGGATCCCCCCAGACCCAGCATATGTCGCCCGTAGGGATCGACGCGGTCGAAATCTGGACGGGAAAGTTGCGGTTGGACCTCGCGTCGACGTTCGCCCCGGCCAAAGGGGAGGACCCGGAGAAGTATACCAAGGGCCTGGGGCTCCATGGCTCATCCCTCCCGGATACCTACGAGGACATCGTCACGATGGGGGCCAACGCCGCGTATCGGTTGCTCGAGCGGCGGGACCTCTCGCCGGCGGACATCGGCCGGATCGACGTGGCCACCGAGAGCGCGTTCGATAACTCGAAGCCGGTCTCGACGTACATCGCCGGGTGCCTCGAGCAGGTCTACGAGGGCAGCTTCAAGCATGCCAACAAGGGCGAGCGGAAGTTCGCGTGCGTGGCCGGGACCCAGTCGATCGACGACGCCTACAATTGGATCGTGGCCGGCCGGAACCGGGACCGCGCGGCGCTCGTGATCGCGACGGACACGGCGCTGTACGAACGTGGTGATGCCGGCGAGGCCACCCAGGGGGCGGGCGCGGTCGCGATGCTCATCGACGAGGACCCGGCGCTGGTCGAACTGAGTCGCGAACAGGGCTACGGGAGCGCCGACGAGACCGACTTCCTGAAACCGAACCAGCAGTTCCCGAGCGTCGACGGCAAGCGGTCGATCCAGGTGTACCTCGCGCGCATGCGTGAAGCGATGCAGGATTTCGAGTCCCTCGTCGGCGACACGCACCCGGACGATTACGCCTACATCCCGTTCCATACGCCGTTCCCGGGGATGGTCCGGAAGGCCGCGCCCCTGGGGTTCCGGCGGATGATCCGCGATACGGAGATCGAGGACGAGCTCGCCGACCAGATCGGCCGGCAGCCCCGGGGCGAGGACTACGACGACGAGTCGGCCTACAACGACGCGTTGCGGGAGTACATGGACGGCCTCGTCGAGACGGACGTCTACCAGGCGTGGTTCGACCAGGCGATCGAGCCCACCCTTGGCATCTCCCGGGAGGTCGGCAACTGGTATACCGGATCGGTCCACCTCGCCCGGCTGAGTGCCCTCCTCGCGGCTGTCGAGGACGGCGACGATATTTCGGGCAAGCGCTTACTCGTCGCCTCGTACGGGAGCGGGGCACAGGCGGAGATCCACGCCGAGACCGTCCAACCGGATTGGCGGTCGGCCCTCAAGGGAATGCACGTCGATTCGCATCTCGACCGACGTCGCGACATCTCCTTTTCGGAATACGAGGTCATCCACGATGTCCACAACCACGCGATGGATACCGGCCCGGACGACGATCCGTTCACGGTCCCGGATGGCGAGTTCGTCTTCGACGGGTGGGGCCCGATGAACGAACGCCAGTACCGCTTTCTCGACTAGTCGGGCTCGGGAAGGGCCCGCATCGTCTCGAGCAGCTCGGACAACGGGCCGTCGGCGACGCCCAACGAGAAGCCGTCGATCCGGGCGAGCTCCGGCGCGTACTCCCACAGTCCCCCCGGCTCGATCCCGTGTAGGAGGATCGCAGCCGGGGTCGGGTTCACGACACGCATGGCCACTACCGGTGATTCCCCCCGCGTGACGTTGGTGAACACGAGCACCCGCTGGGTACTCTGTCCGTAGAGCCGGAAGAAATCGTCCCGCGAGAGCCGCGTGATGGCCTCGATACTGTCGATCACCGTGTGCCCGCTGATATGATCGCGTCGCCCCCTGACGTGTTCGGTCGCCTCCGTGGCCTCGTAGAACCGATCCAGCGGGATCGACGCCGGGTACTCCCGGAGATCGAGGACGACCTCGCTATCGAATCCTGCCGAGAGCACTCGCTCGAACTGTCGGATCCGCTGACCGCCCCGCTGGCGGTCGAGTTCGAGGAGGCCGTCCACGACCCGCCGGACGACCCCGATGCCAGGGCTCTGCCGCCGACCGCTCTCGTAATCGCTGATGACGGAGGCGGAGACGTCCAGTTCCTCCGCGAGATCCGCCTGGGAGACGTCGAAATCCGTCCGCCACTTGCGAAGGGTCGCCCCCGGGTCCTCGCTGAGGACGATCTCGCCGGCGATTTTCTCGGCGAGGCGCTCGCGCGGTGGCTGGGCGCTCATCGATGTCGCGTGGACCGACCGGGCCGAAAAGATGTCGATCCGTCCCTTCGACGCGCGTCGATCTATTGATACATACCCTGGACGGGGGCGTCGGCCTGCTCCTCGCGCTGGGACATCTGCTCGTACTGGCGGGCGATCTGCTGCATCTGCTGTTGGATCTGCTCGGCCCGCTCCTCGAGTTCCGACGTGTCGATGTCGAAGTCCACCAATGGCTCGAGGGCGTCCTCGATGACGGACACGGCGGCGCCGGGGTCGGGCAGTCGCGGGTGGGCCCGGACGATGAGGAGGATCGCGGGGACCTCCGCCTGGTAACATTCGCTGACGAGCGCGCCGGTCACGCCCCCGACGACCCCGTTCTCCTCCGCGATGGGGACCTCGGCGGCCTCGAGTTCCTCGCGCATCCCCTCCGTCGTCGCGACGCCGCGAACGTCGCCGAGTTGTTCCTCGGACTCGGCCGGGGCCCCGGCGAGGAAGATCCCTCGGGCGAAGTTCCGCGCGAGATCATCGAGGACGCACCCGCTGAGTGCGCCGACCGCCGAGGGCGGGAGCGCCAGGTCGCTCAGGAGCGTCATCACCGGGGGCTCGTTGCCGGCGTAGACGCGTACGAGATCCTGGACGAGCGCGTCCTCGAACGTCGCGACGGGGGGAAAGGTATCGGAGGTGATACTGCCGTAGTGTTCGAGTTCGAGCTGGTCGGTGATTTGATCCACGGCGATCGACGCCACGAGGCCGTGGCCCGGCAGTCCCTCGATGAGGGTCGGTTTCTCCGGCTCGATGTCGGCGATCCGTCGAAACTGCGTCGTCTGCTCCGATTCTGCCATGCGGTCGCGTACCACTCGAACGCCCCTAAAGGTTCGTCGTCGGCCGCGTCGAGGCGACGTGGGCGTTTTTGGGCCGTCGCCCCCACTTTGTCGGCATGGCCGAGCGGACGCGGCGATTCCTCTGTGATGTGATGCTCGGCAAACTTGCGGTCTACCTCCGGATGTGCGGATACGACACGGTGAACGCTGGGGATCTCGAGGAGACTGACGACGAGGCGATCCGTGCGCACGCGCGATCCGAGAACCCCGTCTTGCTCTCGCGGGACCGCCCCCTCACGGACCGCACGGCAGGGGCCATCTACGTGGCAAGCCACGACGTCGAGGAGCAGCTCGACGAGCTACGCGCGGCGGACATTCCGCTCTCGCTTCCCGACCGCCCGATCCGGTGTGGGCGCTGTAACGGGGCCCTCACCGAGACCCCGGAGCGGGGCGAGCTCCCGCCGTATGCCCCGGACGACGGCCGGGACTGTTATCGCTGTCGCGACTGCGGCCAGCTCTTCTGGCGGGGTTCCCACTGGGACCGGGTCGCGGAGGTGCTCTGACGCGTTGTCCGAGGGTCTACACCCCGAAGGCGACACTCGTCTCCGTATCGAAGACCCCGCTGACCGAATGGACGTCTTTCGTCACGACCGTCGCGATCTCCTCCTTGGATTCGAGGTCCAACTGCACGACCAGATCCGTTTCGCCGGTGACCAGGTGGACGCTCGAGACCGAATCCCGCTCCGCGATTTCGGCGGCGGCTTCCTGTACGGCGCCCGGTTCGACCATGACGTTCACGAAGGCATCCGTCATACGGCCCGATATCTGCGCGGATCGCTAATAAGCGTACGTCCCGGATAGACCATGGTGCGTCCCGGAAGGTTTGAATCGATCGGATGGAAACACCGACCCGCATGGACGACTCGGGCTCGGCGACCTGGGTGAACGCACTCATCGGCGCGGTGGTGACCGTCGTGTTCTCCTTTACGATGGTCTCGCCCGTCCTCGGGGGCGCCGTCGCCGGCTACCTCGCACGTACGGACGGGGCCAAGGTCGGGGCCATCGCCGGGGTCTTCGCAATCCTCCCGCTTTTCCTGGTGCTCGTCCCCGTGTTCGCCTTCGTGGGCTTGGTCGGGTTCCCGGTGTCACTCGCGATCTTGCTCGTGCCTTTCGTGATCGTGGTCATCGCGACGTATGCCGTCGCGTTGAGCGCGCTCGGCGGGTTCCTCGGCGAATACCTCTACCAGGAATACTGAATCCGGCATAGCTTGAAGGCCGATCGCTTCGACGGCCCGCCATGGCGCGTTTCCGGGTCGGCCAGCGCGTGCGCGACCGCCGCCCCGAAGAGGAGGTGGAGCTGGTCGTGCTCGATCCGGATCGGGGTGACGCCGCAGAGGTGGAGATCGAATCGCTCGATGCGACGGTGGCCGACGTGAACGAGGAATACCCGCCGGACGATCGTGTGGTCGAATGTGTCCACGTGGAGTGGCTCGACCGCCACGTGGGCGAATGGGAGGAATGGGAGGCCAACATCTTCCCGGAGCGCCTGGCGGCGTATGCCGAGGAGTGGAGCCTCCCGTTGCGGACCTACTATTATCCCGAGGATCGGCTCGAATCGGTGGGGGATCCGCCGACGGAACCTACCTCCGGGCAATCGAGTATCGACGACTGGTCCGGCTGAACACACTCGCGTTCCCGCCGGGACGGCGGTCACCCAGCATTATTGGGGCCGCCCGCGAGAGCCCGGCCATGCACGTCGCCATCATCGGCGGGGCGAGCACGATCGGCTCGACGATCGCCTTCGCCCTGGCGAACTACCGGCCGGACCTGGATATCAGCCTCGTCGACCTCGACGAGGCCGCCGCGACCGGGCATGCGACCGATCTCACGCATGGGGCCTACCACCTCGCCCGGGCGCCGGCCGACGTGGCGGGTCGGATCCGAGGGGTGCACCCGGATGAGGTCGACGGGCTCGACCCCGACGTTGCGGTCGTCGCCGCGGACAAGCCCCGCGAGATGGACGAGGACCCCGGGCGGGACTTTCGGGAGACCCGCATCGACCGGATCGAGGGCATGCTGGCCGACATTGCCGACCAGTTGGATCACATGGGACCGCTGCCCGTCGTGAACGTCACGAACCCCCTCGACCGCGCGACCTACTACCTGTGGCGCACCCTCGGGTGGGATCGGGGGACCGTGTTCGGCTATGCCCTCTCGGAAGCGGCGCGGGCCGCAGACGCGATCGCGCGTCTCGAGGGGGTCCATCCCAACAAGGCCTGGTGTCCGACCCTCGGAGAGCACGGCGAGCATATGGTCCTGGCGTTCTCGCATGCGGAGGTCGGAGGATCGCCCGTCGATCTCGCCGACGAAGAGAAAGCGGAGGCCTACGCATACACCCAGGACGTTCCATTGGAGATCGCCGAGCAGCGTGGCTTCGAGGAATCCTCGCGCTGGGTGACGAGCGCGGGGATCGCCCGCGTCGTGGCGGCACTCGATCGTGGCGGGGCCGACCGCCCGCTCTGTCTCAGCGTCCCCGTCGACGGCGAGTACGGGTTCGAGACCGGGTGTCTCTCGCTCCCGGTCGAACTGGACGAGAACGGGGTCGCCGAGATCATCGAGTGGGAGCTGCCCGATGACGAACGGGCACGGCTGGAGGACGCGCACGAGGCGATCCGCATGACCCTCCCCGAGGTCGAGGGCACGTAACGCCCGGGCGCCCGATCTGAACAATTTTAGCCCTCGGCCGGGACCGGTCAGGCGAGCATGGACGACGAACGTCGCGACCAGATCGCCGCGGACCTCTACGAGGCGTTGCAGGCGGGGGACCCGATCGACCGACTGACCGCCGCACACGAGTTCTCGATCCAGGATGCCTACGGGATCCAGGATCGCTTCATCGAACGGCGCCTGACCGGGGCCAATCGGGTCGTCGGGCACAAGATCGGGCTCACCAGCGAGGGGATCCAGGAGCAGCTGAACGTCTCCGAGCCGGACTTCGGGCGGTTGCTCACGGACATGTTCGTGTCCGAGCACGCGGTGCCCGCGGGCGAGCTGATCAGTCCCCGGATCGAACCGGAGATCGGCTTCCGGCTGGACCGCTCGCTCGAGCCGCCGGTCACGTACCTCGATGTCCTCGAGGCGACCAGGAGCGTCTTCCCGGTCCTGGAAATCATCGACAGCCGGATCGCCGACTGGGACATCCGGATCCAGGATACGATCGCGGATAACGCCTCAGCGGGGCTGTTCGTGACCGGCGAGGCCCTCCATGACCCCCGGGACCGCGACCTCTCCTTCGAGGGGGTCAAGCTGTGGAAGAACGGCCGGCTCGACGCCCGGGGCATCGGTGCGAACGTCCTCGATCACCCCGCCCGGGCGGTGGCGTGGCTGGCGAACACGCTCGAGGAGATGGGCGATACCCTCGAGGCCGGCGAGATCGTCCTGAGCGGCTCGTTCACGCCCGCCTCGGATATTGCGACGGGTGACGTCATCACCGCGGAGTTCAGCTCGATCGGCTCGATTACCGTTCGACTCGATTGACTGGCGACGGGATCGAGGCCCCTATGAAGGTCCTTGCGGAAGGGGCCGGCGTGGTCACCCCGTCCGGCGTCGCGCTCGGCGCGGTCGTGCTCGCGGTCCTGGCGGCCCTCGGGTTCGCCACGGAGGCCATCCTCGCCAAACGGGGGATCGCGGCCGGCGGGGAACCGATCCTGGCCTCGCTCACGGTGGCGGCCGTGGCGATCGTCGCATACTGGTCCGTGGTGGCGACCATCGTCGACATTCCGACGTTTGCACAGCGAGATCCCTCCGGGTACCTGATCTTCCTCTTGGCGGGGGCCATCGGAAGTGGGCTCGGCGTCCTGCTCCTCTACCAGGGCGTCGATCGGGTCGGTGCCAGCGTCAACACGGCCGTGGCGAACAGCCGTCCGCTGTTCGCCGCCGTGGTCGGGTTTGCGGCGCTCGGGGAGAGCCTCTCGCCCGCGACCGTCGTCGGGATCGTCATCCTGGTGGCGGGGATCGTCGTCATTGCGCTCTCCAGAGGGGGTGACATCAGGGGGTGGCAGCCCCGTGCCCTCGTGTTTCCCCTGGCGGCCGCGTTCGCGTTCGGCGTCGGGAACGTCATTCGCCGGTACGGACTCACGCGGACGGAGTTGACGGTGTTCGAAGGCATCGCCATCAACGCGATCGGGGGGTTCTCGGTCCTGCTGGCCTACATCCTGTTCGTCCGCGGGACCGATGTCCTCCGGGCCCCGCGCCGGGCGTACGGCTGGTTCCTGTGTACGGGGTCCGCGACCGCCCTGGCGCTGTTGGCGCTGTTTGCGGCCCTCGAACGCGAGCGGGTCGCCATCGTCGATTCGATCGCCGCGGCGGCGCCGCTGTTTACCCTCCTGTTCACGGCCATGTTCCTCCGGGAACTCGAGGTGGTGACACGCCGGGTCGTGATCGGGGCCGGGCTGGTCGTGCTTGGGGGGATCCTGATCGTCGGGGTGTAGGCGCCCGGCGAGACAATGATTAAAGGCGTTCGACCCCGGATCGCTCGGTATGGCAGAGCTCCGCGCAGCGATCATGGGTCCCGGGAATATCGGGACCGACCTGATGGAGAAGATCCTCGATCGGGGCGACCAGGTCAGCCTCGAGGCGATGATCGGCATCTACCCGCCCGAGGAGTCCGAGGGGTTGCGTCGCGCCCAGGAATATGGGATCACGATCGGCAGCGACGGCATCGATAGCTTCCGGGAAATCGCCGAGGATCTCGACATCGTCTTCGAGTCCACCAGCGCCAAAGTCCACGCAAACCACGCACCCGTCTACGAGGAGCTGGGCGTGTTCGCGATCGACATGACGCCGGCGGCCGTGGGCCCGTACGCCGTCCCGGTCGTCAACCTCGAGGAGGTCATCGATGTGACGGATAACGTCAACATGGTGACCTGCGGTGGCCAGGCGACCATCCCGATCGTCCACGCGGTCGACCGGGTTTCTGACGTCGAATACGCGGAGATCGTCTCGACGATCGCTTCCAAGAGCGCCGGCCAGGGGACTCGGCGGAACATCGACGAGTTCACGACGACCACGGCGGCCGGGCTCGAGGACGTCGGGGGTGCCGTGGACGGCAAGGCGATCATCGTGCTCAACCCCGCCGAGCCGCCGATCATGATGCGCAACACGATCTACACCCAGGTGCCGGACTCGACGGACATCGACGAGATCCGGGAATCGGTCGCCGACATGGAGGCCGAGATCCAGGAGTACGTCCCAGGCTACGAGATCACCCTCGAACCCATCGTGAAAGACCAGGACGAGGTGGGCTTCGATCTGGGCGATACGTTCATCGTGACGACGATGCTCGAGGTCGAGGGCGAGGGGATGAACCTCCCCGCGTACGCCGGGAACCTCGATATCATGACCAGCGCGTCGCTAGGGGCGGCCGAGCGC
>CAZAYR010000020.1:24670-27796 GCA_964489365.1 uncultured Salinarchaeum sp. | reverse complement strand
GGACGCGGGCTACGAGGAGCTCGGACAGTTCGTCGGCGGACAGGTCGGTCTCGTGGGAACGAACGACAACCCGTTCGGCCTCTATCGTGAGCTCGAAGCCTCGAAGACGCCGGCGCCGATCAACGCCGGCGAGATCGCCCCGAACGACATCGTGATCCCCGAGGGCGACACGGGTATCGATCCCGGTCCGTTCGTCGGCGAGCTCCAGCAGGTCGGGGCGGACGCCCGGATCGACGCGGGCTCGATCGTCGTCGAATCCGACAGTGTCGTCGCCGAGACGGGTGAGGAAGTGTCCGCCCAACTGTCGAACGTGCTCTCGGAGCTCGAGATCGAGCCGAAGGAGGTCGGCCTCGATCTCCGGGGCGTGTACGCCGACGGCGTCCTCTTCGAACCCGAGGAACTGGCGCTCGATTACGACGCCTACCGGGCGGACGTCAAGTCCGCGGCTGCGGCGGGCCGGAACCTCGCGCTCAACGCGGCGATCCCGACGCCGGGGACCGTCGGGTCGCTCCTGGGCAAGGCCGCCGGGGCGGGCAAGAGCCTCGGCCTCCAGGCGGGCATCGAGGATCCGGACATTCTGCCGGACCTGGTCTCGCAGGCGGACGCACAGGTGCGCGCCCTCGTCGCGCAGATCGACGACGAGGAAGCGCTACCCGAGGCACTCCAGGACGTGGCGCCGGCCGAGCCGGCACCCGAGGAAGTGGCGGACGCGGAACCGACGGACGAAGCGGAACCCGAACCCGACGAGGAGGAGACGGCCGACGACGAGGATGACGAAGACGGCGGTGCGGAAGGGCTCGGCGAAATGTTCGGTTAACGGTACATACCAACCATGGAATACATCTACGCAGGACTGATCCTGAACGAAGCAGGCGAAGAGATCAACGAAGACAACATTACGGCCGTGCTCGAGGCCGCGAACGTCGACGTCGAGGAGTCCCGGGTCAAGGCGCTCGTGGCCGCGCTCGAGGACGTCGACATCGACGAGGCGATCGAGGAGGCCGCGGCCGTCCCCGCCGGTGGGGCCGGTGGCGGCGGTGGTGCCGCCGCAGCTGCGGCCGACGCCGAGACCGAAGAACCCGAGGACGCGCCGGAAGAGGACGCCGATGCAGCGGACGAGGACGAGGGCGACGAGGAAGACGAGGAGGCCTCCGGCGAGGGCCTCGGCGCGCTGTTCGGCTGAACACGGAATCCCGCGGACGGCCAACTCGGATCCGCCCACGGACCGGGTATCGTGCCCGACGCACGCCCACGGGTTCGGTCGGAACACGTGTCGTCATCGACGATGAAGCCGACGGCTTGCATTGCGGACACGATCCTGCAGCCGAGAGCGCACACCGTTAACCGCTCGAGCGACCTCGCGTGAATATGGAACGAAACGTCTGTGGCTTCGAGCGCAGGTGCCGCGCGCTCGTGGCCGTCGCGATGCTCGTCCTGGGGTACCGCTATCGGGATCGACCCCTCGGAACACTCACGTTCCTCGGCGGAAGCGATCTCCTCGCGACGGCCGTCATCCAGCGGTGTCCGCTGAACGCCCTCCTCGGCATCGATACCTGCCGATCCGCCTGATCGAGCGGGATCGGTAGCCGTTCGCCTTCCGGCACATCACTCGAGCGACGGGTCCGGCGACACCGCGTCCCCGAATTTATCCCCGATTCCGCGCCAGACCGGGCGATGGATGTCGCGATCGATCCGGTGGTCGCGCCGGAGCTGACCGCGATGGCCGCGCTCTACCTCGGACTAGGGGTGACCCTCGGCACCTGTAGCGGGCTCACGCCGGGGATCCATGCGAACAACTTCGCGCTCCTCCTGGCCGGGGTCGCCCCGGCGATGCCGGGCCAGCCACTCTTCGTTGGGATCGCCATGCTCGCCGCCGGCGTCGTGCACACGTTCCTAGACGCGATCCCCGCCCTGGCCATCGGTGTCCCGGGCCCGGAGATGGCGGTCGCCGCCCTCCCTGGTCACCGGCTGGTCCTTGAGGGCCGGGGCCGCGAGGCGCTACGGCTCTCCGCGATCGGCAGCATGCTCGCGGTCGTGCTGGCGATCCCCCTCGCGATCCCGATCACGCTCGCGATGGTCCGGTGGTATCCGGTGCTGCAGCGGCACATGCCGTTGGTGCTCGGCGGGGTCGCGGCGGTCCTGATCCTCTCGGAGCCGTCGCGGCGATCCGTCGTGGCGGCGGCACTCTCCTTCGCGTTGAGTAGCGGCCTGGGATTCCTGGTCCTCGATCTCGAGCCCGCGGCCCCGCTGGATGCCGGCGGCGTGCTCGCGCCGCTGTTCGCCGGCCTGTTCGGCGCCCCGGTGCTCATCGACGCCATGGGCGGCGACGGGGTGCCCCCGCAAGGCGACGCGCGATTGCGGACCCGTCGCCGGGACGTCCTGGTCCCGGCCTCCGCCGGTTCGGTGTCGGGGGCGATCGTCGGATATCTGCCGGGGGTCTCCAGCGCCATCGCCGCGGTCATCGCCCTGCTTTCCGTGCCGAACGAGGATCCCGACCGCGGCTTCGTGGTGGCGACGAGCGGCGTCGATACGGCGAACACGATCTTTGCCCTGTTCGCCCTCGTCGCGCTCGGGACACCGCGGACCGGCGTGCTCGTGGCCGTCGATCAGGCCGGCGTACCCATCAACCTCGCCGTCATGGTCGGGACCGTCGCGGCCGCCGCGGCGGCCTCCTTTATCCTCCTGTTACTCATCGGTGACTGGTATCTGACGTCCGTCGGCCGGGTCAATTACGCCCTCGTCTGTGGCGGGATCCTCACGCTCCTGGCACTCCTGAGCTGGCTGTTCGCCGGGCTCGTCGGCGTGGGGATTCTCGGCGTCAGTACGTTGCTGGGGTATGTGCCCGTTCGTGGGGGCTGCAAGCGGGTGCACCTCATGGGTGTCCTCATGGGACCGATCATGGCCGCCACCTGGCAGTATCCGGTTCCGTTCGTCTGAGGCCGGCGGGTTATTCCTCGGGTTCCTCTACCGGGGCCTTCGGCGCGTTTCGCTTGACGCTCTCGATGCCGTCCCAGACGCCGCTTCGACCGGCGTAACCTTGGGCCCCGTTGGCGAGGATGTTCCCGTTTCGGTGACGGAGCCGCCAGCGGTGGTCTCCACCCTCGCCCTCGTAGACATCGAATGCGG
>CAZAYR010000020.1:11908-24660 GCA_964489365.1 uncultured Salinarchaeum sp. | reverse complement strand
ATCATGTCGGCCTCGGGCAGGAAGTCCTTCACCCGTTCGGCCGCGTCCTTGGCGCCGCTGCGGGACTCGTATCCAGTGCTATCGAACTTGACGTTCTCGTCCTCGCCGGCCAGTCGCCAGCGGAACTCATCCGCCTCGTCCTCGTACACCTCGACGTCCATATCTTCGATCTCCGCGCGGAGCCGATCGATCGCTCGCCGGGCCCCGCTGCGACTCGCGAAACCTTCGCCGCTGCTCCCGAGGAGGTTTCCGTTGCGGTGGTGGAGCCGCCAACGGTACTCTTCGCCCTTGTCGTGGTAGATCTCGATCGCGGTCGGATCGGGGTGGAGGTAATCCGCCGGCCCGACGAGTCGTCGGATGCCCTCGATCGAATGCTTCGCACCGCTTCGGGAGGCGTATCCCTGGGCGGCATTCGTGAGGATATTCCCGTTGTCGTGGCGGAGTCGCCAGCGGTGATCCCCGCCCTTCCCCTCGTAGAGCTCGAAGGTGGCGAGGCTGTCAGTATCATCAGGGAAGACGAAGCCAGCTGTGGTGCCTTCCTCGGGCAGTCCCTCCTCATTTTCGACCACGAGAACGGTCGCCCCCAGTCCGTCACGGCGGACCGCCTGCATTCCGGCCTGCGCGTCGTTTTGCCGGTCGTATCCCGTGTTGCTGGCTGCGATGACCTCACCGTTCATGTGCCGGAGCCGCCAGCGCCACTGGTCACCTCGATCCTCGTAGAGTTCGAATTGGGATTCGCTCCTCCGAAGGTCCCGGATGGCGGCCGCGAGGTCTTCCTCGTCCTCCGTCGAATCCTCCAAGTCCTGCTCTAACTGTTCGACCTCATCCTCGGTAGCGGCGAGGTCCGTCTTCAAGGCAGTCGCCCCCGCCCCCTCTGGTTCGTCCTCGGCAGTATCATCAGTCGACCCCGTGTCGCTTACGCGAGATTCCGTCTCAAGGGGGACGGCAATCCCGGCGATACCGATGAGCCCAAGCCCGGCAACATACGTCAGAATCACGCCAAGATCGCCCGTCGTCGTTGACCACCCACCGGGAAAGATGAGCAAGAACCACGTGACTGCGGCGAGGGTGGTCACCAGGCCAATCCCGACGATGTATGTCGAGATCTTTCGCAGCGGGAATCTGAGTACGGCCCCCGTCATCAGAAACGCTGGTGCCAACGCCGCCATGGCGTATCCGACGCCCCGCGCCATCGCCGCCGAATCCGTGAGGAAGTAGGCGAATAAACCGAGCGTCCCGAGGACGAACCCGATGACGAACGCCCAGTATCCCATCGCTTCGTTTGCGTTTGTCTCTGCGCCGATCCGGTTTTCGTATACGGTCACCAGGGGACTGGTTGAGTTTGACTGTCCCATACCGGTGACAGTCATCTAAAGCGGATGTCCGTTCGCCATGGTTCACCATGGGCGATATACGTGGGCATATCGCCTTCGTCCTTCCAAGCCGGATGTCGCGACGGTGACGAAACGAGCGTGGGTTGAACGTTACGAGAGGGGTTCGACGAACGGATCCAGCCGGCGCCAGTGGCAGCACGCTCGTTGATCAGGGACGGGTAACGTCCGCGGATCGTGGCTTCGTGCCTGGGCCCCGAATAGCCGGGTCAATCGGATTCCGGCGTCAACAGGAGCGTGTTCCTGACGAGTGTGTCGATCGCCCGACGGAGGCGTTCGGTGACTGCTTGATCGGATATTTCGAATTCGTCGGCGAGCGTCTGCGTCGACGTCTTCCGCGGAATGGAATAATAGCCGCGTTCGACGGCGCGAACCACCATCGTGCGTTGTGGAGCCGTCAGCCCAAACCACGGCCCCGCATCCGGTTTCGTCGGATTGAATATCCGTTTGATGCCGAGGGGAATGCCCGTGTCATTACAATATTCTTGAAACGTCGCGACCGCATCGTGCGTCGGAAATCGAATCTCGAATCCCCATGTCTCCGGACTTCCCGTTGCCTCGAGGAGATGTCCGTCCACGATATGAATACCCGCGAGGAACGTATTCTCGGAGACCTCCCAATCGAGTGCGTACAACGCCTCGTCGTCGTGCGTATTGACGACCTGGAGGCTTTGGACCGCCGGGTGCTCGCGTACATGCGACTCGAAGGAGTCCCGGGCCGGATTGTGGACACGGAAAAACGGAATCGGTCGTTCTCCCATCGGGATCATCGTTTCGAGACTGATCACAGTCTCATCCTCCATCGTCAGGATCCGGCCGAGCTCGAACTCCTCGGCGGGCAGGGAGAGTTCGACGATGACAGCCATCCGCGGATGTTGGCGAGGGAGACAATTAAACGCTCTGTCCGGTCACGATATCCCCCGAAACAGCATGGTACACCAGGGAGAACCGAAGATCTATCCGACGGGATCCGCACCGAGGACCACGGACGCGTATCAGGCGCCCCAATCCGGACCGTCCCCATTCGAGCCCTCCACTGGCACGCCATTCCTCACATGAATCATGATACTCCGTTCGACGGCGACATCACGAGCGAGGCCACGTTCGAAGAGATGCTTGCCCATCTCCTCACTGCGGCGGAGCGTAACGGCATTGATCCCCGGGGCAGCTGGATGCATCGGAGCGACGACGCAGCGCTCACCGACTGGGAGGCCATGTTCGTCGAATTAGAACACTCAGACGCGTGAGGATACCGCGATACGAGCTCTTTCGGGAAGCAAGGAATGATCGATGCGTCGAGCGCCGTAGCATGGACCCGATATACATGGTCCAGCGGGCGTTCGGCGAACACGTTCGGCCGACTCAGGGAAGTGGTGATCGGGCTTCCCCTGTGTCTCGCAAGCGAGCAAGAAGGCGGTTGGATTCCGGTCGTTCCCACCTGGAGGAGTAAACGACGCCGGTACCCCTCCAATGGCACCGCAGCCAGATCTCGACCCGATCGGCGATCGTGTTTCCGTCTCCGACCGAAGCGGGCAGGATCGCCAACTGCACCAGAAACGCTTCTAAGCGAGCCCCAGCGACTGGATCCACGAGAGATCGGTCCCGGTTGTCCATGCGATCGACGTCGAGCGTAGAATCCCGAGTTTTATTGCAACCACCTCACTTCGCTGGGTACAGGCCGAACGATGGGCACGCCTACACTTCTTGTGACGCTATCGGCGGATGACGAGCGCCGGGAACTAATCGACCGCGCGGTCCCCGGGGACATCGACCACGTCTATCTCGATGATATCGAGGAAAACCGGGGGGAGGCCATCGCCGAGGCCGACGGGTTGCTCTCGTTTCTGCCGGCGCGGGAGCTTCGGGACGACGAGTTTGCCCATCTCCACGAGGATCACGTGGTCCAGATCGTGTCCGCGGGCCTCAACGGGTTTCCGTTCGATCGCATGCCGGAGGGCATCGTCGTCCAGAACAACGCGGGCGCGCACGCGAAACCCATCGGCGAACACGTGACGGCCATGTACCTGGCCCTGTGCAAACGGCTCCGGATCGAACACGAGGAGATGCGGGACGGGGAGTTCAATCAGTTCGGAATGAACCGTCGGGTCGAGGGTTCGACCTGCGGGATATTCGGCTACGGTTCGATCGGACAGGCGGCGGCCCGGCGATTGCAGGCCCTCGACGTCGAGATCATGGGCATTAACCGGAGTGGTGAGGCGGATACGCCCGCTTCCTTCATCGGGACGCCGGAGGATCTGGAGTACGTCTTGGGCGAGGTCGACGGGGTCGTCATCTCGGCGCCGTCGACCTCGGAGACCCGGGGAACGTTCGACCGCGAGACCCTCGAATGGATGGCCGACGACGCGATGCTGATCAACGTCGGGCGGGGTGACCTGATCGTCCAGGAGGATCTCTACAACCATCTGGCCGACAACCCGGCCTTCCAGGCCGGGATCGACGCCTGGTGGACCGAACCCCTCCGGGATGGGGAGTTCAGCCTTGAGTATCCGTTCCTCGAGTTGCCGAACGTGCTCGGGTCCCCGCACAACTCCGCACGCGTCCCCGGGATGGGGGAGCACCTCTTTGCCGCCGCGGTCGAGCGGGTGGCGCAAACGCTACGCGCGGGCGAGGTCACGAATCGGGTCGATCCCGAGTTGGGCTATTAACCGAAGTCGGGCAAGCGGCGGGCGTCCTCGTTCTGATCGGTCGCGACAGCCTCGTCGCCCGTCCTGCGTGCCCGAGCGAATTGTCAGATTCTCTCCTCCGCTCCGGGGGCGGCCTCCGTCTCGTACATCGTGAGGAAGAGCAGGCCCGCCGCGATCATGAGCCCGGCCGCGAGCCAGAACCCGGCGAGATACGAGAACGTATCGAACATGGCCCCGACGACGAGGGGGCCGGCGATGGCCCCGACCTGCCAGGACACCGACCGGAGGGACAGACTAGAGGCCACGGCGTCGAAGTACTCGCCCTCCTCGACGAACAGGGCCATGCTCGTGGGCAGCCGGAGGCTGTCGGCCACGCCGAGGATCGCGTACGCGACAAATAGGACGAAGAAAGCCGGGGCGATCGTCAATTCCGTGCCAAGGACGCCGACGCCGATGGAGTCGAACAGCCGATCGGCCACTCCCGCGCCCGGGAAGAGGGCAGTCCCGAGCGCGTAGCCGGCGGTTCCCCAGAAGATAAACCATTCCTCCTTCCCGATGCGGTCGGACCACTCCCCCACGTACCCTTGAGCGACGCCCTTGGTGATCCGGCCACCGGCGAGGATCCCGCCGATCAGGAACGCGTTCATGCCGAACTCCGTGCGCGCGTAGATCGGCAGGAAAATGATCACCGCCATTTTCCCGAAGCTAAACGAGAAGCGAAAGACGACGAGCGCGAGGACGGCCCGGCGACGCAACAGCCGCACGAGCGATTCCACGCCCGTGGCCGTCCCGGGCGCCGCCCGCGCGCCGGGATCGTCGCGGACGAACACGAACACGGCGACCGTCGCGAGTAGCGTCACGGCGATGAGGGCGACGTAGGTGGTCGTAAAGCCGAACACGAACAGCAGGGCCCCGCCCACGACGTCGCCACAGAGGCTCGCGATCGATCTAACCTGATTGTACGTCCCGATCCACATCCCCCGATCGCCGGCGGGTGCGATCTGGCCCACCACCGCGACACCCGTGATCCACAGCAGGATCGAGCCGATCGCCTGGAACCCCCGGAGCACGATCACGTGCTCGATCGCCCGCACGAAGATTAGCCCGACCAACAGCGCGACATTGAACGCAAGCCCAATCAGGAGATATCGCTTCGAGTTCCCGATGTCGATCTTTCGGCCGAGGGGCAACACCAACGCCAGCCGGACGATCGCGTAGGCCGACCCGAAGAGGCCGGCCACGAGCCCCGACGCCTCGAAGAGGTCCGCATACAGTGCCAGCGCGATGATGATTGTCGCAAAGGCCATGCCGCTCGCGAAGCGGACGCTCGCGAGCGCGACGAACTCCGGGTGTCGAAACAGGGCCATCGGGCGGCCCGCCCGCGTCGATGCCGACTCGGCCATCGTCTCCCGACCTGACGTGGCCGGGACCGGTACCTAATACCCACGGAGCCAGCCAACCCCGCACGGGTGGAATCCAAACGGCCCGTGTCGACCCCGGAGGCACCGTCGCACCTTAGTTCGTGCAAGACCTGACGCTGCCAATGCTCGATAAGCTGCGAGCGAAGGTCCGTCGGGTCCTGGGGGGATCGTCGGACCCACATCCGCTCACACTCGCCGTCCCGGATGCCCGAAGCACCTTCAAGCAGGGCGATGTCGGCTGGGCGCGCCGGCCGCCCGCGACCGTCGGGTGCCCCCAATGTGGCCGAGAGTTCGTCCACCATTACGCGACCGACGTGATCCGGTGTCCCACCTGCCGATTCGAATGCCAACCCGAGCGTTTCGAGGAACTCGAGCTGATCGCGATGGCCTGTCCGGAGTGCGACGAGGACCTCGAGCACGGCATCCGACACCCTCACCTCTTCGAGATGCCCCAGTGGGCGAGCTGTCCCAACTGCCAGTACCACTGGGAGCTCCAGCATTCGTTCTCGTACCCGCCGTAGGGGAACGGATTTGAGGGTGGAGCGGCACCGTCCGCCATGGACGTCGGGGATTACCTGGCGGCGATCGGCCTCGAGGCCGATGCCCTCCCCCGAGCGGAAGTCGACCGGGTCCGGGCGCTCCAGCGTGCCCACCTCACCGCAATCCCATTCGCGAACCTCGTCATCGTCGGTGATCCCTATGGCCCGTATGACGGCGACCCGGCTGCCCTCGCGATCGACGATATCACCCACCGTCTGATCGACCGGCAATTCGGTGGGCTCTGTTACGACCACAACACGCTCTTTGCCCATGCCCTGTCGGCGCTCGACATCTCCCATCACATCGCCGGCGCGGTGGTCTGTGCGGATCGCCCGGACGCCCGGGACCGGCCGGACACCCACATGACGGTGATCGTGGAGGTCGAGGGCGGCTACGTCGCGGACGTCGGGTTCGGCGATCTCATCCGCCAGCCCATTCCACTAACCGGCGAACCGGTCCCGACCGTGGATGGCGTCTGGCGAGCCATCAGCGGGGGCGGGTCGGGGGCCGAGTACACCGTCCAGTGGCGTCAAGAGCCGGGAGACGAGTGGCAGGATCGGTTCCGGTTCGAGAACCGAGCGCGCCCGCTCTCCTATTTCGAGGACGGGTTCGCCTACCACTACGGCGACCCTGATGCCCCGTTCACCGGCGAGCCGGTGGCCTCCATCGCGACGCCGGCCGGCAAGCGGACCCTTTCCCGGGAGCATCTCACCGTCCGCGAGGACGGCGAGGAAACGAAACGACCGATCGGGCCCGCGGCATGGCAGGACATCCTGCGGGGAACCTTCGGGATCGCGTTGCCCGACTCGACGGGGGCCGACCCGAAACGAATTCGTTAAGCCGGGCGCTGGCCAATTCGGGCCATGAGCACGACCGAGCCGTCGGCACGCCGCACGTGCGTGTCCTGTGGGATCAACGTCTCCGGTATGAGTGCAGCGCGGTTCGCGTGTCCCGTCTGTGGGACCGAAATCTTCCGATGCAAGCGGTGTCGCAAGCAAAGTACCGCCTACGCGTGTCCGGACTGCGGGTTTCAGGGGCCGTAAGCATGGGTGACGTGGCCGCGAAGCTCAAGGTCATGCCCGAGAGCCCCGAGGTCGATCTCGAGGCGCTCGAGGCCCGGATCGAGGACAGCATCCCCGACGGCGCCTCCGTTCGGGCTTTCGATCGAGAGGACGTGGCCTTCGGGCTGGTCGCCCTGCTCGCCTCGGTCGTCGTGCCCGACGAGGAGGGCGGGACCGAAGCCGTGGAGGCGGCCATCGCGGGCCTCGAGGACGTCGAGAGCGTCAGCGTCGAGAGCGTCGGACGACTCTGAGATCCCGGGAACGCGGAGCTTATAAGAGCCAACGCGCTACGGTCGGCCACCATGCCGAATTCATCGGGACCGCTCTCGGGTAACCGCAACAAACTCACGAATCACCCGCGTGAGCGGGGCATGTCCCCGCCCCAACGATCGATCGAATCCTTCGAGGAGGGCGACCGGGTGCATCTCGTCCTCGACCCGAGCGTCCACGAGGGCCGGTTCCCGCCGCGATTCGGGGGACATACGGGGACGATCGTCGGCACCCAGGGTGCGGCGTATCAGGTCCGTATCGTCGACGGCGACGCGGAAAAGATCATCATCACGACCTCCGCGCATCTTCGCCAGCAGGAATAGATGACGATCTTCAAGGAGATCATCGACGAGGAGTACGTGACGATCGCCGAGACCAAGGAGATGCTCGCCGAGCTCGAGGCCGAGCGGGCCGCCGGAGCGGACACGGAGATCCAGTATGAACTCGCCCGGGCCATCGAGCACGTCAACCGCTTTGCGGTCCTCTCGCCCGAGGAGGCTCGCGAGCTCGTCGAGGAGCTCGAGGACCTCGAGAAAGTGCCCGAGCCCGTCGCCTACAAGATCGCCGACCTCCTGCCGGAGGATCGGGACGAACTCCGGGCCATCTACGCCCAGGAGCGGTACTCGTTGTCGGGCGACGAGCTCGACGAGATCCTCGATATCGTCGCCCAGTACGTGTGAGCGGTCCACCGGCAAGCGGTTTTTTATCCCTGCCATGGGTTAGTGGGCATATCAATGAGCGACGCCCCGGACGAGACCAGCGCCCTCGTGCTGGATTACCTGCCACACGGCGGGGACGATCGGCGGCGGTTCGATAGCGGGCCGCTGGCACAGGCCCTCGACCCGGACCAGTTCCGCCTCTACGAGCTCGTCCTGGCGGACGGGGCGGACGTAAGTATCGGCGACGACGTGGGGCTCCGACCGCGCGAGGACGCCGTCGAGGAGTTCCGCGAGATCGAATTCGACGACCTCAGCCGCGGCGCACAGGCCGAACTGGAGTACGTCCTCGACGAGCTCCTCGAGGACGATCCGGCTCGGTTCGTCACGGTCTTCAACGAGGCCCAGCCGATCACGTTGCGGCTCCACCAGCTGAACCTCCTCCCCGGCATCGGGGACAAGCTCCGGGACGACATCCTCGACGCCCGCGAGCGCGCCCCGTTCGAGGATTTCGCGGACGTGGAAGAACGGGTGTCCGGCCTCCACGATCCCCAGGAAGTCATCCGCGATCGGATGCTCGCCGAACTCCGCGGTGACGATATCAAGTACGCGCTCTTCCGGGACGGCGGGCCGTACTAGTCGCGATCGGGAGGTTTAGCAGTGGACGCAACGTGGTGAACGTATGCGCGATCCCGCGGCCCTCCGCCGCCGGGCCGGTCGGCGGGGGGACCCCGACCGCGACCAGTACTTCCTCGACGACCCACGGGTGCTGGATCGAATCATCGGGTACGCCGACGAGCTCGCCGTCCCGCTCGAGGCGGTCCTCGAGATCGGCCCGGGAACCGGCGCGCTCACGAGCCGGCTGCTGAAGGCCGCCGATCGGGTGACGGCGATCGAGCGCGATGCGGAGCTCGTGGCGTTTCTCCGGAGGGAGTTCGGCGAGGCGATCGAGACCGGCCGGCTGACCGTCGCCGACGGCGACGCGACGGCCGACGCGCTCCCCCCGTTCTCGGCGTGTATCTCGAACCTCCCGTACGGGGCCTCGAGCGAACTCCTGTTTCGGGTGCTTCCCCGTGGCGCGCCGGTCGTGGTGATGGTCCAGCGGGAGTTCGGCGAACGGATGGCGGCCGAGCCGGGCACCGCCGCGTACGGGCGCCTCTCCGTGACGAGCCAACATTACGGCGCCGTGACGGTCCATGAAGTCGTACCTCCGACCGCGTTCGTGCCGGAGCCGCCCGTCGAGAGCGCGATCGTGAGCGTCGTCCCCGGCGTCACCCCGTACGAGCTGGTCGACGACGAGCGGTTCTTCGACGTCGTCCGGGCGTTGTTCACCCAACGGCGCAAGACCGTCCGGAACGCCATCCGGAACACGACCCACCTCTCCGGCATCGAGGAGCCGGCCGCCGTACTCGAGGGCCTCCCCGACGGGCTGCTGGGGAAACGGCCGGACGCAGTCACGCCGACGGAGTTTGCCCGCATCGCGAACGAGGCGGAGGAGCGGGGATGACCGACCTGGCGGACCGACGGGGGTTCGACGCCGAGGTCTACCAGCCGGCCGAGGATTCCGTGCTGCTGGCCGAGACCTGCGAGGGGGGCCTCACCGAGAACCAGTGTGTGCTCGACGTCGGCACCGGCTCCGGCGTGGTCGCCGAGCACGTGCGGCGGCAGGTCGGCGCGAGGGTCGTGGGAATCGACATCAACCCCCACGCCTGCCGGCAGGCCAAGGCGCGGAACGTGCCCGTCGTGCGTGGGAACCTCGTCGATCCCTTCCGCGCAAATCGATTCGACGTCATCGTCTGTAACCCGCCGTACCTCCCGACCGAACCCACGGCCGAGCGGGAGGATTGGCTCCGCCTCGCCGTCTCCGGAGGCGAGACGGGGCGTGACGTGGTCGAGGCACTCCTCGGGGATGCCGGACGCGTCCTCCGCGATGACGGCGTGATCTATCTCCTGGTGAGCTCGTTGATGAACACGGAGGCCGTGGAGGCGACCGCGACGGCCGCCGGCTTCGACGTGACGGAAATCGCGCGCGACGCGTCCTTTCCCTTCGAGGTGCTCTCGGTCCTGGAGCTCCGGCGATAACTAATCGGCGGCCGCCGCACACCGGTTCGGCCCGAGTTCCAGCTCCGTCATCTCGCCCTCGTCGGCCGCCTCGCCCTCCCCCGTATTGAGCTCGACGACACGCTCGTAGTTCGGGGGCGTCTCGGCGTCACCCGTCCCCACCCGTTCGACGAAGCGGGCCCGGTCCTCCTGGAGGATGGGCATATCCGTCCGGGCGACCACGACCGCGCTCTGGATCGCATCGCCGAACTGTGCGAGCGTCTCCCTGTCGTCGACATCAACGTGTCCCGGCAGGACGGTGATCGCATCCGGGAGGTTGAGGAGCGAGCCGTGGATGGAATCGTACAGGAGCCCGGCCCCTTCCGCCGCCCGGTCCTCGCCGAACTGGAGTTCCGTCCGGCCGACGCCGTCGACGTGCAGGGTATCCCCCGTCAGGACGGCGTCCGCCCCGGCGAGGATGCTCATGGACTCGGCGGTGTGTCCCGGCGTCGCGATGGCCTTCAAGTCGACGTCCCCGATGGTGAGGACCTCGTTCCGTTCGAGCGGCGTGTACGCGAACCCGATCCCGCGCTCCTCGGCGTCGGCGGGGAGATGGTACGTGGCGTCGACCTCGTCCGCCAGCGCCCGGCCCCCGGAGACGTGATCGGCGTGCACGTGGGTATCGATCACGTGGGTGATCGTCGTTTCGTCGTCCTCCGCGATCCGGCGGAACTCGTCGGTATGGCGGGTCGGGTCCACGACGACGGCCTCGCCCGCTTGCGGGGCGGCGATGACGTACCCGAGACATCCCTTCGCGACCCGCTGGATCTGGAAGATTTCGAAGGACGTGGCCGCCGTCGGCACCGCGGCAACCGTATAGACCCGGCTCCAGCCTTCCATCCCGTCCTGCACGACCGCGACGTCGTCGTATCCCGCCTCCGCAAGTCGCTCCGCGAACTCGTACGAGGAAATGCCTTTGCCACAGATCGTGACGATCCGATCCTCGGGGGCGACGTCGAGCTCGGACTGGAGACGATCGACGTCGACCCGATCGTCGGTGGCGAACGGGAAATTGACGGCCCCCGGGATGTGCCAGGATTCGAAATCCTCGGCCGCCCGCGTGTCGACCAGCGTGACGTCCGCTTCGAGCAACTGCCGGCGTAGGAGTTCAGGACTGATCGTATCGGCCATATCGGAAATTGGTGACGAACCGGTAAAACCGTTCGTGCCGGCACGTCGACGCATCTAATGGCGCGACAGTACGATCGCCATGTGTGTCCGATCGCGACCCGCCACCGGGATGGGAAATCTGGCACGATCGTCCCGACGGCCCCCTGGTGTTGACGTACCGCCCGGACGTCTTCGATACGCAGGCGTTCCCGGCCGCCTGCCTCCCGACCGTCACGGTGAAACCGGAACGCACGCGCGGTCACCGCGGCCGACCGGGCGATCCCGACCGGGCCGACCGGTGGGTAGCCGAGCTCATGTTGGAACCGGACGTCCAACTGGCGCGTCGACACGCCCCGGATCGGGCGGATGCATGCGAGGCGGGCCACGCCTTGGCCCAGGCCTTCGTGGACGGGGCATTCGACCTCGCTGCGGCGTACGCGGATCCACCGATGCCGTACCTCGAACGCCTGGAGTCCTTGCTCGAGCCGACAACCTAGCCGAACCGGCCGGGGAGCGTCAACGTCATGCGTCTGGGCCCACGAGATTCGACGAATCGCATGGGAGAGGTCACGCTGATCGGGGAGGGCATCGCCGAACCCGGCCGGGAATTCGTCTACGAAGGGGAGGCCGAGAGCTGCGCGGACTGCCCGTATCGCCGACAATGTCTGAATCTCGAACCCGACCGCCGATACCGGATCAGCGAGGTCCGCGACGGCGCCCAATCGCTGCCGTGTGCCGTCCACGAGGATGACGTGATCGCCGTGGAAGTCGAGGAAGTCCCGGCCACAGTCAACGTCCCGACCCGCCAGGCGCTCTCCGGCAACCGCACGGGACTCGTCGGGCCGTGCCCTCACGTGAGCTGTCCCAGCCACGAATACTGCGTCCCCGGCGGGAAGGCCTTCGACCAGGAGTACCGAATCGCGGAGGTGGTCGGCGACCCGCCACACGAAAGCTGTGCGCTCGATCGCGACCTGACCCAAGTCGAGGCGACACCCGACTGAACCGCGCCTTCGCAAGGTTTTAGCGAATTCCGCCGCGATCAGTGACCGCGCAAGGGTAGCCAAGCTAGGCCAACGGCGACGGACTCAAGATCCGTTCTCGAAGGAGTTCGTGGGTTCGAATCCCTCCCCTTGCATGCTCGCGGATCCTTGGATCGACTGATATCCCATAACCGGCCGATTGCCGCTGGACACTCCCTTGCTCGGGCGGATCCGGCTGGGAGGATGGATCCGAATTGCCGGATAAATGTTGTCTTGCGGAGTTCCTGACAGCTTGTTTGCCTACATATCCAATCTTATCGTGAACGTTTCTTAGGGTCGGGCCAAGGTCGATCGACAACGGGTATCTGCCATTTCTTATCGTCCACGGAATCGCCCTCCGCACGTTCACAACCTATCTTTGTCACCGAACCTCCTTCTCGGTCCGAAGATCGGCGGGAGTGTTGATCTCATGGTGGAGTCCGGATTTGAGGAAATGGACCCTCGCGGGAATCCGGGCGTAGATGTGCGGATACCAGTCATCAGGGTCGAGACGATCCAGGGCGGCGATGGCCGCCTCA
>CAZAYR010000020.1:0-11898 GCA_964489365.1 uncultured Salinarchaeum sp. | reverse complement strand
GAGAAGCCGGCGTGGGGGTACCCGTGGATTCTCCCGTATGCGGTCACCCGGTCCATTTTGTCGACTTGCACGGCCGTCCGACCGGTTTCGCGCGTGGCAATCGCACCGACCAGGCACTGGTCTCCGTCGAACGCCGCCAAGTCATTGTAGATTTCCTTAGCCAGCACGATATCGCCGTTGAGGACGAGGACGTCCGCCTCGTCGGTCTTTACGGCCTCCAGTGCCCGCCGAAGCGAGACGGCGTTGTCGAACTGATCCCATTGCTCGAGTACGAGCGGGGTAAGCGAGACCTTCTCAGGCGTTGCCGTCGCAATGCGGTCCCACTTTTCGTCATCGTCCGAGATATCGTCGAAGCCATATCCGAGTACGAGCGTGACACGAGAAATAGCTGCATCAGCGAGTCCCCGCAGCATGCGCCGGAGGAGCGTCTGTCCGCCGTAGACGGCGAAGGCCTTCGGGAGCTCCGCCGCAAGCCCCAACCGGCGGCCCGCGCCAGCCGCCAATATCACCGCCCGCACGGTTCCACCTCAGCAAGGGCTTCAGCGGCTCGTTCGCCAGCGCGACCGTCCATCGGGATACCCAATTCGTCGACGAACGCATTGATGGTCGAGCGCTGGGGCTCGGGGTACCCGTCCTGGACGTCCTCAATGGCCTCGAGGGTGAGTCTGTCGACCTGGTACCCGAGGGGCGGTAGGTCACCGCCGGACTTCACGGCAGTAAGTTGGACGAGCGGCCGATCGGTGTGGAGCCATTCAGTAATGATCCCGGAATAATCGGATAGAAGGGTCGATGAGCGCATCATGGCCGACCGAGGCGTCTTGTTGTCGTCGAATTCGACGTTCCCCATCGAGTCGATGCGACGCCGGGCCGCTTGCGTGAGGCGGCTCGGGGCCCCCCACCGCTGGTCGAATGGGTGGGGCCGAAAGATCAGGCGGTATGAAGATCCTTCGAAGGTGTCGAGCACCTGATGTGCGGTATTGAGATAAGCGCCCTGACCGAAACGGGTGTTCGTGGGGGCATATAACACCGTATCGTTAGCGGGGTGATGGTGTTCGACGAATGCATCCGCCTCTGGCATGCCTACCTCCACGACTTCGATACTGCCGGGGAGTTCCGCCTCATATACCTCAGTCCAGCGGGACCCCGGCGACAGCAGAGTGTCGAAGGGGGAAAGCTCCGGGAGCGAGTTAGCGATTTCTCCGCGTCCGACGGAGGCGCCGTGTCTGATGTGTACGGTCGGGTAGCCCTCGACAAAGGGTTCCTCAAGGACCGCCTCGCGATGGTTCGTGACGACGACCCGTGGGTCAATTTCGCGAACGCGCTCCGAGAGGTCGCCGCCGGCTAGGGGGAGCTCCGTGACGGCATCTAGGGAGCCACGAGCACTTTTACGCGTGGCAAGGTATCGGGTGGCCTCGGATACATGTGGGTCGATGGCTCGGAAGGTCTTGGCCACGTACCCGAAGGGGACGATGTATAAGATCACGTGCCGGCCGTAGCGCGATCTGATGATAAATATGTGCGGATCAGGGCGTCCGATTCCCGCGCGGATGGCCATTCCCGACCCCCGAAGAGTTGGATCCCCGGGAGATGCCGAGCCCAAACGACCCGACGGATGACTCGCAACGTTCTTGAGAAGCTTGCGGATGCCATCACCAGTCCGACATACTGTGATTCTCCAGCAGGTTCGCGAGCCGGGAAATGGGGACTGGCGCTCAACGGGGCGACCGCCGGTTACCGACGACCACGGACGGGAGATTTCTGGATCGCGGGAGATTGATGACCACTACCCCAGACCTGACCTGGCGACCGCACGTTCGCTCGGGGTCCAGCCCAACCGCCTGAGTGAGTTTTTGCAGCAGCCCAACGACATCCCCGAGGGTGTTGCCGATCCAAACTGGATGGTCTCTGGACGAACGGGAGCCGCTCAAGCCCTCGGCTTCAATCGATGCCCCGACTCCACCTAATCAAGGAAAAACCATACGCCGAGGGCAAACCCGCGCGCGCCATTTACCATCCGTTGAGGACAAACGCCATGGGAACCCCATCGTGAGTGCCGATTCTCGGTTGATTGACCTCCCGGCCCCCAGCAGAACAACGAAACATCGGACCGGGCTTGGCCGACGGGTTTTTCCATTCGGGCCGGCTGTCTTTCAAGAAGTCTTATATCAAATCGTCAGATAAGCGGACGAAGGACATGGCCAAGTGGGGGCGTATTGTCGACAAACATCGGGTGGGCCGGGGGCCGACATGATCGCTGGCGTCCCGACCGGGGCACTCGTCGTCTTCGGGGTGATCTTCCTCGCGCTGGTAACCTTCGTCACCGAGCTCGTCCCGAATGACGTCACCGCCATCGGGATCATCGTCACGCTGGCACTTCTCGAGCCGATCACCGGCGTGGGACCGCGGACCGCGATTTCCGGGTTCGCGAGTACGGCCACCATCACGATCGTCGGGATGTACATGCTCAGTGCCGGTATCCAGGGCACGGGGCTCGTCCAGCGGCTGGGCGCGTATCTCGCCTCGGTTTCGCGGGGCAGCCACGATCGCGCCCTCGTGGCGACCGTCCTCGCGACGGGGCCGGTTGCGGGGTTCGTGAACAACACGCCCGTGGTGGCGACGTACATTCCCATGATCACCGAGCTCGCGGATACGCTCGAGATGTCGCCGTCCAGGCTGTTGATGCCGCTATCGTTCGCCGCGATCCTCGGTGGGACACTCACTCTGATCGGCACCGCGACGAACATCCTCGCCAGCGAGTTCGCGGTGACCCTGTTGGGCCGCGGTCCGATCCGGATGTTCGAGTTCACCGCCCTCGGCGTGATCATCCTCGTGGTCGGGATCGGGTATCTGCTGACGGTCGGACGGTGGCTCACCCCCGCACGCATCCCGCCGACCGCCGGGATGGTCGAGGAATTCGACCTCGAGGACCACCTCTCCCAGCTCCGGGTGGGGGAGGACTCCGAGATCCTCGGGCGAACCCCGCGCCAACTCGAAGCCGTCAGTCCCGTCCCCATCCGGATCCTCCAGGTCCGACACGGGAACGTCGCCCGGACCGACGGCGGCAGCGAGGTCATCGTCGATGCACCGATAGCCCCTGGTGACGGCGACGGTGGAATCGAGCCCGGGGACGTCCTGACGATTCACGGGACCCTGCAAGCGGTCAACCGGTTTGCGGTCATGTTCGAGCTCCAGCAACTCGCCCGAGCGGATGTGACCGAGGAAACGTTCACCGAGCCGGGCACCGAGGGGGTGCTGGCGAAACTGCTCATTCCGCCATCCTCGACGATGGCGGGGACATCGATCGCGGAGAGTCACTTCCGCGAGATCTACGAGACGACGGTCCTCGCGATCCGACGCGAAGGCGAGCTCATCCGGACCGGGTTGGGGGAGATCGAGCTCCAGCCAGGGGACCTACTGTTGGTCCAGACCGATCTGGATGCGATCGGGTTCTTTTACGAGTCCGACGAGGTCGTCCTCATCGAGGAGACCCAAGGGATCGACGTCGAACCGGCAGAAAGCGGCCAGGGGATCTCACCGAAGGCGCCCGTCGCGGTCGGGATCATGCTCGCGGTCGTCCTCTCGGCGGCGATCGGATTGGTGTCAATCGTCATCGCGGCACTCGGGGGCGTGGTGGCGATGATTCTCACCGGGTGTCTCACCAGCCGGGAAGCCTACGATGCGGTCTCGTGGGACATCGTCTTCCTGCTGGCCGGGGTGCTCCCGCTGGGGATCGCACTGGAGGCCACCGGTGGATCCGTCGTCATTGCCGATCTCGTGGTGGGGACCGCCGCCTTCCTCCCGACCCTGTTGGTCCTCCTCTTCCTGACGATCCTGACCGGGATGCTGGCCAACATGATCACCCCCGTGGCCACGATCGTCCTCATGGCACCGATCGCGGTGGACGCCGCAGCCGGTCTCGGGGCCCCGGGCTTTAGTTTCCTGCTGGCCGTGATGTTCGCCTCGGCGACCTCCTTCATGACACCCGTGGGGTACCAGACCAATCTCATGGTCTACGGGCCGGGCGGGTACACCTTCGCGGATTTCCTCCGCGTGGGCGGGCCCCTGCAACTGCTCCTCGCCGTCGTGATCACGCTGGGCGTGGCGGGCTTCTGGGGGATCGGGTGACAGGGCAACCGGTCGAGGCGACGGCAGTATCTCGCGCCCGCGGGTGGACTCTTGGCCGGCGGAATTCGCGGGTGTAGTGCCGTCCGCCCGCCCGAAGCGGCCCGGCATCCCTTTGCCGGCCGCGGGGTACCTGTCTCGATCGACAACCGAAGCGATACCCTCAGAAGTCCACGCCATCGCGACCGACGTGCTCGATTGTTGGGAGGCGCGGAGCGAGCAGTACCCCGGCTTCGACGTGGCCTTCGAGATCCGGGGACCGGCGTTCATCATCCGATGCGTGGACCATCCGGCGGCCTGCGATCGCGTGCCAAACTACGATGCGGGGAGGGTCCTCGGGTGCGCTCCACTGATCCGATCCGGGCACCGCCGATCGGGTTCGGGCCATTGTCGTGGCCGCGGAGCGGCCGGTCGGGTCGATCCCGGGGACGACCAAACACGAGATCGGCCACGTGCTCGGTTGGACCACGAGGACGAACCGCTCGAGATCATGTCAGACCGCCCCGAACTGCGAATTCCAATGGTCGAACAGCGGATGGAGATCCGGCGGGACCGTCCAGGCAATCGAGCCGGTAGCGATCCGGGACGTCCCCGTGTCGCTCGGGCTGGCCCGGGCGTTCGACCAAACGGAACCCGTGGTCGACGGGCCAGCCGGGGGCATCGATCCGCGACCGGAACCCTCAATGGGATCGTGATAATCCGGAACACGTATGGAACGGCCCCCCGCCCTCCGCGAGCCGCTGACGGCCTGGGCTGTGGCGGCGCTCGGCCTTGTGGCCGGCGTGGTGATCGGGAGCCTCGCCTTCCCCTCGCGCGTCTACGAGGGGTTCATCTGGCGGTACTTCTGGGGGCCGGTCGTCGCTGACGCGCACGGCGTGAGCACGGACGGGTGTGCCGTCCGCGACGGCGGTAGCGTCGCGATCTATAGCAGCGCCGAACAATGCGCGTCGGCGATGGGGGCCGTCGCCCATCCCGGGTATACCGCCGTATCGACGGTGAGCTACGCGCTCGTCTTGCTCTTCGCGCTCGTCGGGGTGGTTCTCGTCATGGATCGCCTCGCCATCGGCCGCGATCGGTCGCTCTTCTACGCGCTGATCCCCTTCGTGTTCCTCGGGGGGACACTCCGGGTCGTCGAGGATGCGAACGCGCTCCTGTTCCGTGAGACCGGTGACATGATGATCGCGCTGCCCTGGGTCGGGCTGATCATCAGTCCCCAGATCTACTTCGTGGTCTTCGTGCTCGCCGCGGCCGGCCTTCTGTCCGGGTACTGGCTAGCGCGGCGGGACGTCGTCGCACGCTACGAACCCGTCCTGGCGGGGATCGGCGTGGCGGCCGTCCTGATCACGCTAGTGGTCCTGGGGTATTTCATGGCCACCACCGACGTGGTGGGCTTTCACCCCATCGTCGCCGTCGCCGCGCTCGGCGGGGCGACCGTGATCGCCGGGATCGTTTGGTTCCTGACGGAACGCTTCTGGCCGGCGGTTAACGAAGGGACGGGCTACATGGGCCCGGTCATCGTCTGGGGACACACGGTCGACGGGATCGCGAACGTCCTCAGCCTCGATTGGGCCGCGGCGATCGGCCTGCCCCGTCGGTACTCCCCGAAGCACGTGGTCAATGAGGGCCTCCAGAACCTCGCCGCCGCCGTCCAACCCACCTGGCTCAGCGATGCCATCGGGACCGCCTGGCCGTTCCTTCCCGTGAAAGTGTTCGCCGCCGTGGCGGTCGTCTGGGTCTTCAACGAGGAGGTGTTCGAGGACAGCCCCAACTTCGCGATGCTGATGCTCGTGGCCATCCTCGCGGTCGGCCTCGGGCCGGGCACGCGAGATTTCCTCAGAGCGACGCTCGGCATCTAGGGGAAGGGATGGGGATCCCGGTCGAAGTTGGGGGCGAACCCGAGGGTGCCCGGCACGGTCTCGGCCCGCTCGCCGAAATACGTCGTCCCGAGGAGGAGTGGCTGGGCCTCGGGGACCACGACCCGGGCGGCGGCGAACCCGTTGGCCTGGAGGTCACGGGTCGTCACCCAGCTCACGAGCGGGGTCATCCCCACGTCCTCGACCTGTTCCACGAGTGCCGAAAGCTTGGCCTCGACCGACTCGGGCCCCGGATCGCCGACGTCGGCGGCGGGGACGGAGACGTCCGGATCGACGAAACGGGGCGGGGGGGTTCGATCCTCGGCGTACCGGGCCAGCCGGGGCTCTTCTTCGCCCGCACGGGCGGCGCCCATGTCGTCAAGCTCCATCCAGTTCTGGAGGGCCTCCCGGACGGCGTCGATCGCCGCGGTCGTGGCATCGAAGGCCGCGGCCGACCCCGCCGCGAAGCGGGGATAGGGGTCGGGACGGGCCACGAATGCGCCGACCACCGGGATGTCGACATCCTGCGTCAGTAGCGTCACGTGGACCTCGAGGTCCGCCGTCGCCGCCCGGCGGACCAGCCGCTCGAACGCCGCGGTTTCGACCGAGAGCCCCACCGGCTCGAACGTCGAATACCATGCGAGCATGCTCGCGTCCCGCTCAAGCACTTCCAGCAATCCCGAGAGAGCCGTCTCCGTCGGCGTGTTCCCCAGCGCCAGGCCCGACGTGATGGCCGGGCGGATGGCCCGTTCGGGCGGCGGGAACACGACGAGTTCCGCCGGGAGCCACCGCTCGCTCCCGTCGGCGAGTCCCGCCCCCGGCACCCACGGGATCGGGGCTTCGATGGGATCCCGGTCCGCCGGACGCACGCATCGATCCGGCGCCAGCGCGTGCGGCAACTCGTCGGGGTGGGCCTTCCGAAACTGGTCCTCGCGGTAGCACGCGGCGGCGTAGCGCTCGAGGGCCTCCCCCATCGCTTTCATGAACGCCAGGTTCCAGTCCTCGGCGACGCCGGCCGCGTGAGGAGGCACGTCGGCATCGCTGAACGGCGCGGTGGCAGCCATCGAGGCCAGGTAGTATGGCAACGGCATGGACCGTGCCTCCCCGATGTCCGATACCGGGCCAAGCAACTCGTCGAGGAACCGTTCGGCGGCCTCGCTCGCGGCCGCCAGCGGGCGTTCCGCAAGCCCGGACGGCCGTCCCCACCGGCCCGTGGCGTCGTCCGCACAATCCGGACAGCCCGGGAGCGGGAGGAGGGTGTGTTCCGCATACGGCACCGTGAGCACGTCCCCCGGTCCAGCGGTGCCCGCCTCCCGAATCAGCTCGTCCAGGAGGACCCCGGCATGCGCGCCGGCGACTCGGTCGACCGTGGCCGATCCACCGGATCCCGCCCCGGTCTCGGCCCCGCCGCTCGCGATACGCTTGCAGAGGCACGTATAGCAGGGCCCATCCCCGTGAAGGACCGCGATCGAGGACCGCACGGATCCGACGGGGGCTGCTCCCACCCCTCCCCGTTCGATGACGAGGAACGTCGCGCCCGCCTCGATTGCGATCGTGTTGACGGTCTCGATTGAGTCCGCGCCCGTCTCGTCGCTCACCACAGCCACGTCCACCTCGGCCGTCTCGTCCGGGTCGATCCTCCGGATCGACGGCGCCGCCGGTGCGATCTGCTCCCGAAGGACCGTCAACGCGGGGTCATCCCCCACGAGACCAACGTCCACCACGGGTCACGCCAGCGCGTCCATCGCGGCCGAGGCGATGTGCTCCGGGTCGGCCGAGGCCAGCTCGTCGTCCGCGACTTTCAGCCGCAAGCGGGGACGCCCCACGTCGATGGGGACCTTCTCGGTATCGATCACGCCGCGGTCCTCGAGGTCGGTTTTCGTCCGCGAAAACGTCGCTTTGCTGGCGATGCCCACGTCCTCGCCCCACTTACTGATATCGTAGAGCAGCGCTTCGTTCCGCGCGGCCACCAGGAGACTGATGGTCACCTCGTCCAAGCCCTCCCCGTCGCCCCGCGCGGTCTCGAGCGACTCGAGGACCGCCGCAAACTCCGCCTCCACATCGTCGCCGATCTCCTCCGCGAGCGTCGTGCGTACCTGCCCGAGCGCCGGCGTCCGGAGTGGGAAGGTTGCCGCCTGTTGCCAGTGGGTGCGGTAGTTCTCGTCGAGCCGCTCGACGAACGAGACGTCGTCCGTCGACAACCCGGCCACGGTGCCATCCATTTTGATCAGGGCAATGACCTCGTCGGGGGTGAGAATCAGGGCGTTCTCGGCCTCTTCGGCCCCCGATTTGAGCTGCAATCGCCCGGCATCGATCAGGTCCGCCGCGACGCTGGCCACCAGGAAGTCGTCCATGACGTCCTTCAATACGGCCTCGGTCGCCAGGAGTCGGACCTCCGGTCCCGCCTCCCGTGTGAGTTCCTCGACGATCCGTCGGGTCGTGTGGCGGCCGGGATTGATCACGAGCACCGTCCCGGGGTCGGAGGACATCGCTTCCGCGAGTATCGCCCCGACGCCGCGGTCGACAAGCTTGGACCCCATCCTCGCTAAGTATCAAATCAGAGTGTATATTTAATTTTAACGACGTTCGGAGATAATTTCCCGTCTCACGACAGCGATGAAGGCCCCCGCCGACGCGACACGCGCTCTCCGCCGGGTCGTCCAGATACACTTATGGCTCGCCGGCGGGGCCAGCGCACATGGAGTATTCGGTCGTCCGGCAGGTGGATCCGGCCGTCGCCGACGCCCTCGAGGCCGAGGTCGAGCGACAACGAAACGGGCTCCAGCTCATCGCCAGCGAGAACCACGCCAGCCAGGCGGTCCTCGAGGCCCAGTCCAGCGTGCTCACGAACAAGTATGCCGAGGGGTACCCGAACAAACGGTACTACGGAGGGTGCGAACACGCGGATACCGTCGAGTCGCTCGCGATCGAGCGCGCCGAGGCACTGTGGGGGGCCGAACACGTGAACGTCCAGCCCCACAGCGGGACGCAGGCGAACCAGGGAGTCTACTACGCGGTGTTGGAACCGGGCGATCGCATCCTCTCGCTCGATCTCGAGAACGGTGGGCACCTCAGCCACGGTCATCCCGTCAACTTTGCCGGCCGGCTATACGACGTCGAGACCTACGAGGTCGACGAGGAGACCGGGACCCTTGATTACGACGCCATCGCCGCACACGCCGAGACCTTCGACCCGGACATGATCGTCTCGGGCGCGTCCGCGTATCCCCGGACCCTCGACTGGGAACGCTTCCAGGCGATCGCGGAGCGAGTCGACGCCTACCACCTGGCCGATATCGCCCACATCACCGGCCTCGTCGCGACCGGCGCGCATCCGACCCCGGTAGGGGTCGCGGACTTCGTGACCGGCTCGACGCACAAGACCATCCGGGCTGGCCGCGGCGGGATCATCATGTGCGATGAAACCCACGCGGATGCCGTCGATACCGCGGTCTTTCCCGGCGGCCAGGGTGGCCCGCTCATGCACAATATCGCCGGCAAAGCGGTGGGATTCAAGGAGGCGCTCGAGCCGTCGTTCGAGTCCTACATCGATGCCGTCGTCGAAAACGCACGCGCGCTGGCCGACCGCCTCGCGGAGCATGGCTTGCAGGTCGTGTCGGGTGGAACGGACACGCACCTCGTCCTCGTCGATCTCCGGCCGTCCCATCCGGAGCTCAGCGGCGGCGACGCGGAGACCGCGCTCGAAGCCGCGGATATCACGCTGAACGCCAACACCGTCCCCGGCGAAACCCGCTCCTCGTTCGACCCGAGCGGCATCCGCATCGGGACGCCGGGGGTGACGACCCGCGGGTTCGACGCCGAGGACTATCGGCAGGTAGCGGATCTCATCGCACGCGTCATCGAGTCGCCGAACGACGCGTCGGTGCGGAAGGAGGTCGCCGCCGAGGTCGACGAGCTCTGCCGGGCGAATCCGTTGTATCGGTAATCAGCTGCCCGCGCCTTCGGCGGGCGCCCGCATCTCGTCGATCATGAGAATCAGAATGTTGTTGGTATGGTCGGTCCCGTCGATCGTGCCCGTCACCTTCAGACGCGAGAGCGGCGTCGGGCCCACCTCGACTTCCTGGCCCTCGCTGTAGTCGCGGACGGACCCCTGGACGTGGATCTCCGCCCGACACAGGTCCGGATGGTGGACGCTGTTCAGGTCGATCTCCTCGACAATCGCGTCGTCGACCTCCTCCCCGTCGATATATAGGGGCACGGACGCGGGTTCGTCCATGCGCTGGAGATCGAGGGCCTCGTAGGCCATGGCCGTCGGCTGATAGCCGCCCTTGGGCCCGGGGACCCCCTCGACGAGTTGGAGCGCTTTCAGACTCTGCATCTGATTGCGGATCGTCCCCGGGTTCCGATCGACCTCCTCGGCGATGTCCTCGCCCTTGACAGCACTCTGGGTTTCCCGGTGGAGGTTCGTGAGGGCGGTGAGGATCGTTTTCTGACTCGGCGTCAGCTCGATCGAGGACATTGGCTATCGTTGGCCGCTCGGAAGCATAAAACCGGTGGTCACTTGGCGGTGCCCCGCCGCCTCACGCCTCGTCGACGAGCACGGCGTCCATGCCCGCGACGGCATCCTCCGGCGGCACGTCCATGATGACGACACCTTTGGTATTGCGACTGACGCGGGACACCTCCCGCACCCGGGTCCGCATGATCTGACCGGCCTCGCTCATCACCACCAGCCCGTCATCGGACGAGACCGATTTGACCGCCCGGACCGGCCCGTTGCGCTCGTCGGTCTTGATATCGATCAGCCCCTTTCCGTACCGCGATTGCTTGGTATAGTCGGTGAGTCCCGTGCGCTTGCCGTACCCGCGTTCGGTGATCGTCAACAGATCCCGGTCGGGCGCCGTGGCGACCATCCCCACGACTGCGTCCCCGTCGCTCAGCTGGATGCCGTGGACCCCGCGTGCCGTCCGCCCCATGGGCCGGACCTCGGACTCGTCGAACCGGATGGACATCCCCTGCTCGGTGGCGATCACGAGATCCTGATCGCCGGCTGTGACGATCACGTCGACGAGGGCGTCGCCCTCCTCGAGGGAGGTCGCGATCAGCCCGCTCGATCGGACATCCTCGAACGCGTCGGCCCCCGTGCGCTTGACGTACCCGTTGCGTGTCACCATCGTCAGATACTCGTCCGGCCCGAAGGCGTCGGTGGTGACGATCGCCGTGACGTCCTCCCCGTCGTCCAGATCGAGGAGGTTCACGATGGGCGTCCCCCGCGCGGTTCGGCCCATTTGCGGGATCTCGAAGGTTCGCAGCTGGTAGGCCACGCCCGTCGAGGTAAAGCACAGGAGATAATCGTGGGAGTGGGCCTGAAAGACGCTCGCGACGTTGTCGCCCTCCCGGAGGGACGCCCCGATGACCCCCTTGCCACCGCGTCCCTGGGTCCGGATCTCCTCGAGGGGCATGCGTTTGACGTAATCGGCCTCCGTAATCACGACGACGTCCTCCTCCTCGGGAATCAGGTCCTCGTGGGTCACGTTGCCGGGATCGTCGATGATGCTCGTGCGGCGCTCGTCGGCGTACTCGGCCTTGATTTCGCGGAGCTCGTCCTTGATGACCCGAAGTAACTCGGCTTCGCTCGCGAGGATCGCTTCGAGCCGCTCGATCTCCTCGAGGACGTCCTCGTACTCGTCCTGGACCTCCGCGGCCTCGAGGGAGGTCAGACTCCCCAGCTGCATGCGTACAATGTGTTCGGCCTGGGGCTCGGTGAATCCGAACGTCGACTGGAGGCGCTCGATGGCCTCGGTCCGGTCGGCGGAATCCCGGATCAGCTCGACGACATCCTCGATTTGATCGAGCGCCTTGAGCCGCCCTTCCAAAATATGCGCCCGCTCTTCGGCCTCGTTCAGGTCGTACTCCGTCCGCCGTCGGACGACTTCCCGACGGTGCTTAATATATTCCTCGA
>CAZAYR010000019.1:0-28053 GCA_964489365.1 uncultured Salinarchaeum sp. | reverse complement strand
CGCTCCCGGCGGGTCGGACGGTACTCCGACTCCTGCCGCCGTTGATCATCGAGCGCGAACACGCCGACGAGCTCGTCGCGGGGCTCGGCGGGGCCGTGGAAACGGAGGGGTCCTCGTGACGGGGTCCGTCGGGACCGATCAGCGCCTCGTCGGCGAGGAAGCCGCCCGGGACCTGCTCGTCGATCTCGTCTCGATCCCGTCGACCTCCGGCAATGAGACAGGGTGTGCCCAACACCTGGCGGCGTTCCTCGAGGAGTTCGATCGCGAGGTCTGGATCGACGACGGCGGCAACGTCCGGGCCCCGGCCGACGACGGCGTGCTGTTGACTTCCCACCTCGATACCGTGCCCGGCGACATCCCGGTGCGCCTGGAGGAGGACGTCCTCTGGGGGCGGGGAAGCGTCGACGCGAAAGGGTCGCTGGCGGCCATGGCGACGGCCGCGATCAACACCGGCGCGAGCTTCGCCGGGGTCGTCGGCGAGGAGGTCGACTCCAGCGGGGCCTACCACCTCGTCGACGACCGCGCGCGACCGGGGGCGGTCATCAACGGCGAGCCGAGCGGCTGGGACGGGATCACACTGGGCTATCGGGGGCTGCTCGGCGGCACGTACGTCTCGACCAGCGAGTCCGGCCATCCCTCGCGCCCGGACCCGAACGCGATCCAGGAGGCCATCCGCTGGTGGTCCCGGGTCGAGGAGACCTTCGCCGCCGACGAGTGGGAATCCGTCTTCGAGCGGGTCACCCCCAAGCCCGTGCAAATCGAGGCCGGTCCCTCCGAGGACGGGCTCTCCGTGGAAACGGTGATGGACGTCCAGCTGCGCGTCCCGCCGGATATGACAACCGACGCGGTGCGCGAGCGGGCCGACGGCGAGCTCGATGGTGGGACGGTCAACTGGTGGGACGAGGTCCCCCCAGTCATGGAGAGCCCCCGCACGCCGGTGGCCCGGGCGTTCCGTGCGGCCATCCGTGACGCGGGCGGTGAACCACGGCTCCTCCGGAAAACCGGGACCAGCGACATGAACGTGTACGCGTCGGCGTGGGATTGTCCGATGGTCACCTACGGTCCGGGCGACTCCGGCCTCGATCACACCCCGAACGAACACCTGGCGCTGGCGGATTTCGATCGCGCCACCGCCGTCCTCGAGACGGCGACCGACCGGCTCCTGGAGGAGTGACGTATGGGAACGGATATTCGACATTTTCGTGACGTCGACGATCTCACCCCCGACGAACTGAACGCGGTCCTCGACAAGGCGCGGGACCTACGCGACGGGAACGAAGGCGCGCGGCCCTTGTCGGATCGCTCGCTCGCCATGCTCTTCGAGAAGCCGAGCACGCGGACACGGGTGTCCTTCGAGGCGGGGATGACCGAACTCGGCGGACACGCGGTCTTCCTCGGCCCGGAGGACACCCAGCTCGGCCGGGGCGAACCGCTCAAGGACACGGCCCGGGCGCTCTCGGGGTACGTCGACGGCATCATGGCCCGGGTCTTCGATCACGCCCACATCGAGGAGCTGGCCGCGTATGCGGACGTACCCGTAATCAACGGGTTGACCGACGACGCCCATCCATGCCAGACACTGGCGGACCTGTTGACCATCGCGGACCGGTTCGGGGACCTGGAGGGCCGCACGGCGGCATGGGTGGGCGACGGCAACAATGTCGCCCAATCCTTCGCGCTCGGCTGTGCGATGGCCGGCGTCGAGCTCACCGTGGCCACACCCCCGAAGTTCGGCATCGGCCCGGACGTCCTGGATCGCGCGGCCGCAGTCGGCCGGCAACCCGCCACCACGACCGATCCCGCTGCCGCCGTCGCGGACGCCGACGTGATCTATACGGACGTCTGGGTGAGCATGGGCGAGGAGGACGAACGTCGGGAAAAGCTGGCCGCCTTCGATGGCTTCCAGGTCAACGAATCGTTGCTCGCGCACGCCCCCGACGACGCCGTCGTCATGCACTGCCTCCCCGCCCACCGTGGCGAGGAAATCACCGATGCGGTCATCGAGAGCGACCGGGCGATCGTCTGGGCGCAAGCCGAGAACCGCATGCACGCCCAGAAGGGACTTCTCTCCCGGCTGATCGATTAATCGGGGCTTTCGGCGTGTCAAGGACTCATTAACTACAGCAATCCGAACGATTGGTCCCTCCTGTATGGCCTGGTGGGAGGAACGCCGCAGGTTCATCGAAGGGTACCTCGCGATCTGGCGGAGCGATGCGGGCGTCCTGCGAATCGCCGCGCTCGCGGGGGCCGTGGCGGTGTTCCAACTGCTCGGGGTCCTCCTCGCCGGTCGGTCCGGCGTCCCGCTTGCCCTCGCCGCGCCGCTCGCGGCGGTGTTCGGCCCGGCCGGCGGGTGGGGGGCCGTCCTGGGGGCGATCTTCGGCGAGCTGGCCCTGGGCCGGATCGGGGCCGCACTCCTGTTGGAGGCCTTCGGGGTCCTCCTGGCCGCGCTCGTCGGCTGGGCGCTGTGGTTACGCTTGGCGTATCCGTATCGTAAGAACCCGCTGACAGCGGCGGTCGGAATCCTGCCGGTATCGATCGCTGCCACCGTCCTCGGCACGGTCAGCTCGATCGCGATGGTGTCGTTGTTCCTCGATCGTGGCTTCGTCGCGCCCATGCCCGGCGCCGTGGTCGATCACCTCCTCTTGGCCGTCCTGCTCGGGCCACCGATCGCGGTCGTCGGCGTCCATCGTGACGAAATCCCCGTCACTGGCATGACCATCGCCCCGACCCAGTGGCTGATCTCCACGGCGCTGGTCGGGGTGATCACGCTCGCGTGGTTGGTCACGGGCATCTCGATCGGGATGTTCCGCACTGATCTGCGGGCGAACCCATACCTCCGGGAGGAGCTTTCCCGCCAACTTCCCCCGGTGATCGACGCCATTGCCGTCTACGTGAGCGGCCCCCTGGGGTGGACCCTCCAGGTCATCCTCGCGGCCATCTCGATCGGCCTCGTCGTGGCGGTGATCACGACGACGAGCCATCGCCCTACTCGATTCCGTGTCCCCCGACTGGCGCGCGGTTAGCACGGCGCTAACCAAACTGGTCGCTCCACCGAACTGAACCATGGAACTCACCCGCCGGGATGCCCTCCTCGCGATCGGCGGCATGGGTGCCGCGAGCGCGTACATCGGGACGACCGTCCGGGGGGACGTCGCCGAACTGGACGAAGCGGAGGTCGTCGCCCGGTTGCGTGCGGCCGAGGAGGCGCTTTACCCCTCGGCGGTCGAGGTGACGACCGAATTCGTCCAGGCCTACGTGCGCGGCCGTCGCGCATCACGCGAGGATTTCCTCGTCGGACAAGTGGAGGCGCTCAAGGAGCTGGATCGGCAGGCACGGCATATCGCCGGACGGCCCTTTCGGTCGCTCTCCCGGGAGCGCCGCCGCACCGTCTTTCGCCGGCTGGGAGTCCACCGGGCGCCGCCCGTCCCCGACGGGACCCTCGAGGAACGCGTACGATACTACGTCGTGAACGATCTCCTGTTCACGCTGTTTTCGACCCCGGCAGGCGGCCGGCTCGTGGGCTGTGAGAATCCCCCCGGCCACCCCGGGGGACGAACCGCGTACCAGCGGAGGCCACCCGAATGAGCCATACGGACGTTTGCATCGTGGGCGCCGGGCCGGCGGGCGGGATCGTCGCCGCGGATCTCGCCGCGCGCGGTCACGACGTCACGGTGCTGGAGGCGGGGCCGCGTTTCGACGCCGAGGACCGACTCGAGCGCATGGAGCGCGCGCTCCGCCCGGCGTTCACGCGGACGGACGTTTGGGACATGGGCGGCGAGCGGGATGCGTACACGTCGGCCGGGGATGTCCGGTACGCGCTCAACCAGTATCGGGTCAAAGGGGTCGGCGGCTCCACGCTGGACTGGCAGGCCACCGCGACCCGTCTTCATCCCGAGGACTTCGAGATGGGGACGCGTCACGGGGTGGCGACCGACTGGCCGATCTCCTATGACGCCCTCGGCCCCTACTACCTCGCCGCCGAGCGGGAACTGGGCGTCGCGGGCGCCCCGCGTGACCATGGGCCGCCTCGGCATGATCGCTTCCCCCTGCCGGCGCACCCGCCGAGTTACGTCGACGGGCTGCTGGGGGAGGCCTTCAAGGCCGTGGGGGCCCCGCTCGAGCGCGCGCCGAGCGCGATCAATTCCCGCCCCTACGCCGGTCGAAGCGAGTGCGTGGGGTACGGCACCTGCCAACCCGTCTGTCCGTCCGGGGCGAAATACACCGCGGAGGTCCATGCCGATCGCGCGACCACCAATGGCGCCCGGATCATCACGGAGGCCCCGGTCCAGCAGCTCCGGCACGACCCCGGCGGCGAGCGGATCGTCGAGGCCGTGTACCGCCACGAAGGCCAGCGCAAACGACTCGGGGCGGATCGCTTCGTCCTCGCGGCCGGCGGCGTCGAGACCCCACGCCTGTTGCTGCTGTCCGCGTCGGATCAGTTCCCGGACGGCCTGGCGAACTCGAGCGGTTTCGTCGGCCGGTATTTCGCGGACCATTCGTTGGTGGGGCTGGTCGGGCGACTGGACGAACCCACTGGCACCGATCAGATCGGGTTCGAAACGAGCCTGAGCGAGGCGTTTTACGGCCACGCCCAGGGGCCGACGGGCTCGATGATCCTCCAGGTCGCGAACGTGTCGGGGCACGGGCCGGCGTCGACGGGCGTCCAGTCGGGGGGTTATCTCCCCCGGCTCGCGGATGGCGATCCGCTGGCCCCGGTCCGCCGTGACGAGGCGGGGGACGCGTTGCTCGAGCAGGTCAGGGCCGACTACGCGGGGCGGGTCCGCATCGAGGCGATGGTCGAGCCCCTCCCGAACGAGGAGAACCGGGTGACGCTCGATCGTGACACGACGGACGCATTTGGAAACCCGGTCCCGGAGATCACCTATACCGTCGACGACGGGACCGACGAGACGCTCGAGCGGGCCCGATCAGTCCTGTATGACGTGTTCGAGAAGGCGGGGGTTGCCGACGTCGAACCGGTCGCGTCTCCGCAGGACCCACACTTCGTGAGCCATCACATGGGGACGACGCGGATGGGGATGGACCCGGCGACCAGCGTCGTGACCCCGTCGCTCCGGGCGCACGACCTCGAGAATCTCTATGTTGCCGGCAGTAGCGTCTTTCCGACCTTCGGCGCCGCCCCACCCACCCTGACGATCGTGGCCCTCTCCCTGCGTCTGGCAAACCACCTCGATCGGATCCTCGGCGAGGGGCGTCTCCCCAGCCGAACCGTTATCCGGTGACCGCCCGACCGTATGGACGATGAGTTTACGGGGATGGCTCGACGGGATCGAGCATCGGGACTGGCAGACTACCGACGACGGAACGGTCCGCTATGCCCTGATCGGGCTCGGATGGTGGGCCATGGACGTCGCGCTCCCGGCCCTCGAGGCCTCGGACCGGTGTGAACCGGCGGTCCTGGTGAGCAGCAGCCGGGCCAAGGCGACCGAGCTCGCCGCGGAGCACGATCTGGCCCGGGGGATGTCCTACGAGGAGTACCACGATGGGGTCGCGGCCGACGCCTACGACGCCGTGTACATCGCCACGCCGAACGCCTACCACCTTGAATACGCCGAAACTGCCGCCGCCCACGATGCGGCGGTGATCTGCGAGAAGCCCCTCGAGGCGACGGCCGAGCGGGCCGAGGCCTTGGTCGAGGCCTGCGCCGATGTGCCGCTGATGACGGCGTATCGCATGCAGACCGATCCCCGGGTGCGGCGGGCCAAGGACCTCATCGCCGGCGGCGCCCTGGGGGAGATCCGGTACGTGACCGGGACCAACGAGCAGCCCCTCCTCGAGGTCATCCCGGACCCGGATCAGTGGCGGCTCGACCCCGAACTGACCGGATACGGCACGTCGGTCATGGACCTGGGCATCTACGTCCTCAACACGGCCCGATTCCTGCTCGACCGGGACCCCGTCGAGGCGTACGCGTATATGGGCAGCGCGGGATCGGCCTTCGCGGACGTGCCGGACCAGTGGGCGACGTACTCGCTCCTCCTGGAGGGTGGCGTCCCGCTGCTGGGGGCGACGAGTCAGGATGCCCAGGCGGGCTCGCGCCTGTCGATCGTCGGGGAAGAGGGGCGGATCGACCTGACACCCGCGTTCTCGGGGGACGTCGGCCTCACCATCACCCGGGGCGAGACCGCCGTGGAGGTTGCCCACGACGGTATCGACGTGGAAGCGGAGATGCGCGAGGAGTTTGATTACTTCGCCGACCGCGTCCTCTCCGGCGAGCCCATCTATCCGGACGGGGCCCATGGCCTCGTGGACATGCGCACGATCGCGGCGATCCACCGGGCGGCCGAGGCCGGGGAGCCGGTCGGGATCTAGGCCTGCTGTTCGAGGGTCGCGTCGCCCAATTGCGAGAGCTCGACCGCCGTGCTCCGTGCGTCCGAGGCGTAGATCGCCTCGATGGCGCGTTGCACGGTCAGGGCCTCCTCGATGGTCGCTTTGGCCGGTGGGGTACCCGTCGCGACTGCCTTGAGGAAGTATTCCATTTCGGCGACGTAGGGTAACGTCTCTTCCCCCGGCGTCAGCGTCGTGTCCACGTAATGGTCGTGCTCACCCGCTTTGGCGCCGAACAGGGAGAGCGTCTCGCCCCCGATCGCGCAGTGCGCGCCGCCGTCGGTCCCCTGGATACTGACGGCACGTGATTCCTCCCGATCGCTCGCCCACGCGACCCGGAGGTTGATCGTAATATCGTCTTCGCACCGGATGAACGCCGTCGCCCAGTCCTCGACCGTGACGCCGGCGCCGCGCATGGTGCCATGGCCGGTCCAGCCCTCCGGATCCGCGTAGTCGTCACGGTCCGCATGGAGCCGGTGGGTGACCGCGCTGACCTCGACGGGGGCCGGGAACTCCGCCGCCGCGAGCGCGAAGTCGAGCGCGTGTACGCCGATGTCGATGATGGCCCCGCCCCCCGAGAGCGACTCGTCGGTAAACCAGGATTCGGGATGGGGGACACCGCGCCGCCGGATGAAGTCGACGTCGATATGTTGGATCTCCCCGATGGAGCCCCGATAGTCCTCGAGCAGCTCCATTGCCGGCGCGAATCGGTTGTGAAAGCCCACCATCGCGACCGCCTCGCTCGCCTCGGCGACCTCGACGACCCGCTCGGCCTCCTGAAGGTCGATCGCGAGCGGTTTCTCCGTCAGCGTCGCGATCCCACGGTCGAGGGCGGCGATCGTCGCGCCGGCGTGGAACCCGTTCGGTGTCGCGATCACTGCGGCGTCCGGCCGCGTCGCGTCGTAGAGTTCCTCGAACGACGCGAACGTGGGGACGTCGAAGTTCTCTCCGAAGCGTTCGCGGTGTTCGTCGGCGACGTCGGCCCCACCGACGACTTCATGACCGATCTGCTCGACGTGGTCGGCATGGTTGTGTCCCATTCGTCCGAGACCGACCACTGCGACACACACCTGCTGGGTGGGATCGTTCATTGAACGCCGAGAAGCCAAGAATACCTATATCCTTTGTGTTCCCCCAATCCTAGTTTCTACAAGAATCAACAGAGGGCGTGGTGTTCAATTAATGTGGGCCTATTTTGTCCCTTATATATTAGGCCGAATTGAATGCCGGCGCGAACGGGGTGTTTATCCCGTTGTGGCGTGCCTTCCTACCCAAATGAGCCATCTCGGGATCCGGCCTGACGAACGCCCCCCCGCCGAGGCGACCGATGGTGTCTGGCTGCGTTGTATCGCCTGCGGGGCCGATCTGGCACCCTTCGACGGCATCGTGTACCGGTGCCCCGAGTGCGACGGGCTGCTCGAAGTCCGGTATGCCGACCTTCCCGACCTCGCCGGGCTCTCCGGGGCGGGCGTGTGGCGATACGCGGACTTCCTGCCGGTGGAGGCCGGCGTGACCATCGACGAAGGGGATACCCCGCTCTACGAGGCACCCCGGCTCCGGGAGGAACTCGATCTGGCGGCACTCTCGTTCAAGCACGAGGGGATGAATCCGACGGGGAGTTTCAAGGATCGGGGGATGACGGTGGGCGTCCAGGTGGCCCGCCGCCTCGGCGTCGAGCGACTCGGCTGTGCCTCGACCGGAAACACCAGCGCGTCGCTGGCGGCCTACGGGGCACGCGCCGGCATGGAGGTGATCGTCCTACTGCCCGCCGGGAAGGTCGCGGCCGGGAAGCTCGCACAGGCCGGCATTCACGGCGCGCGCATCCTGGAACTCGACGGGAACTTCGACGCGTGCCTCGACATCGTCTCGGCGCTCGCCGACCGGGGGGACCTGTACTTGCTCAACTCGTTGAACCCCTTCCGGCTGGAGGGCCAGAAAACGATCGGCCTCGAAATCATCGAGGCCCACATTGCCCGACACGGTACGCCGCCGGACCGGATCGTCCTGCCCGTGGGGAACGCCGGGAACACCAGCGCCCTGTACAAGGCCTTCCGCGAGCTGGTCGCGACCGGGGCGCTCGAACCATCGGAGGTCCCTCGCCTGACGGGCGTCCAGGCGGCCGGGGCCGCGCCGCTCGTCGAGGCGATCGAATCCGGCCGTGATCGGATCGAGCGGTGGGACGACGTCGAAACGAAGGCGACGGCGATCCGTATCGGCAACCCGGTGAACGCGCCGAAGGCGATCCCCGGGATCCGCGAGACGAACGGGACGGCCATCGCGGTCACCGACGAGCAGATCACCGACGCCCAGCGGGCGCTCGCCGAGGAGGGGATCGGGGTCGAGCCCGCCAGCGCCGCGTCGCTGGCCGGGCTCCGGCAGCTACGGACGGATGGCGTGGTCGAGGCCGACGAATCCGTAGTCTGTCTGACGACCGGCCACGTCCTGAAGGATCCGACGGCCGCCGCGAACGCTGGGGGCGAACCCGAACCCGTCGCGGCCAGTCTCGAGGCCGTCCGGGCCCACCTCAGTTGAGGGTGATGTACTTGGCCTCGATCACCCGTTCGTCGTTCTCGAGGGTTCGAACGACGTCCTCGGGCACGGCATCGTCGAGGTTGTAGACCGTCAGCGCCTCCCCGCCGATCGAGACCCGGGAGTTGAACATCCCGGCGATGTTGATGTCCCGCTCCCCGAGCACCGTACCGATAAACCCGATGACGCCCGGGCGGTCGGCGTTCCGCACGACGAGCATGTGGCCGTGGGGGATCGCGTCGACGCGGTAGCCGTCGATCCGGACGATCCGCGGATCCTCGTCGGCAAAGAGCGTCCCGTCGACCGTCAGGGAGCGATCCCCGTCGCCGACCGTCACGCGCACGAGGTCCGTGAAGTCCTCCGTGTGGTGGCTTTTGCTCTCGGTGACCTCGACGCCTCGCTCCTCGGCCAGTTGCGGGGCGTTGACCGTGTTGACCGACCATTCCAGGGGTTCGAAGACCCCGGTCAGTGCGCTGGCCGTGACGAGTTCGACGTCGTGCTCCGCGATGTCGCCGTGGTAGGAGACCTCGACCCACTCGATGCGCTCGCCGAGGAGTTGCGCCCCGATTTTCCCGGCCACGAGCGCGATGTCGATGTACGGGCGCAGCTGCGGGAACACCCGCTCGTCGACCGACGGGGCGTTGATCGCGTTGACGACGGGTTGGTTGCCGAACGCGGCCAGGACCTGATCGGCGATACTGGTCGCCACGTTCTCCTGGGCGGCTTCGGTGCTCGCCCCGAGGTGGGGGGTCACGACGATATCGTCGACCTCGAGCAGGGGACTGTCCGGCGGCAGCGGTTCCGTCGCGAACACGTCCAGCGCGGCCCCCCGGAGCTCCCCGTTCTCGATCGCATGCACGAGCGCATCCTCGTCGACGACGCCACCCCGGGCACAGTTGATGAGATACCCCGCGCCGAGGGTTTCGAACTCCGCCGCACCGATCATCCCCTCGGTTTCGGCGGTGAGCGGCGTGTGGACGGTGGCGAAGTCGGCCCGTTCGAGGCAGGTCTCGAGGTCGACGAGCTCCGCGCCGACCTGTTCGGCCCGCTCACGCGAGATATACGGATCATACACCGCGAGATCCATCCCGAGATCCCCCAGGCGCCGGGCGACCTCTTGGCCGACACGGCCGAAGCCAACGATCCCGAGGACCTTCCCGTTGAGTTCGGTCCCGACGAACTCCCCTTTGGCCCAATCGCCATGCTTGAGTCGGTCGTGGGCCTGTGGGATCGATCTCGCCGTCGCGAAGGTCATGGCGACGGTATGCTCGGCGGCCGCGCGGACGTTCCCCTCGGGGGCGTTCGCGACGACGACGCCATGCTCGGTCGCGGCGTCGATATCGATGTTGTCGACACCGATCCCCGCGCGCCCGATGATCACGAGCTCCCTCGCGGTCTCGATGACCTGGGCGGTGACCTCGGTTCCCGATCGGACGACGAGCGCGTGGACGTCCTCGACCGCTTCGAGGAGCTCTTCCTGGGAGAGCTCAAATGCCGTCCGGACGTCGTGACCGGCCTCACGCAGTTCCTCGAGGCCGGCCTCGTTGATCGGGTCCGTCACCAGCACCTTCATTGATGATGCGGAACCGCCGGTTGCCGGTTAAGGGTTGCGACCTCGTCGTCGGCCGATCTACGCCCGTCGGGCGATCATCGTGTAGACGGCCCCGAGCATGTGCGTCTCCGGTCGAGCGGTTTCCTCGAAGGCCTCGCGCACCGCCGCTTCCACGTCGCCCGCCGGGTTCCAGTTCGCATACCATCGAAGAAACCTCCGGAGGAGTGGATTGCAGATGCGACGGAATCCACCGGGAAACGGCCGTATGTCGAGGACGCCGAGCGCCGCCCCCGGTGCCATCACGCCATGGACGTTCCGGACTGCTGCATCGACATCCGGCATCACGCTCAGCGAGAGGGTGGCGACCACCGCATCGTACGGCCCGCCGAGGTGGCTCGTCGTCGCATCCGCCCGGTGGATCGACACGTTCTCCCAGCCGTGTGTGGCCACCCGTTGCCGGGCCCGATCGACCATCTCAGGGCTGAAGTCGAACGCCTGCACCTCGCCGGTCGGCCCGACACGTTCGCGGATCCCCGCCAGGTTCACTCCTGGGCCACAGCCGACATCCAGCACCCGATCGTCCGGAGTCAGATCGAGCGCATCGAGGAGCGATTCCCGCATCGGCGCGAAGTCCCGTTCGCTGAGCGTGTACCAGTTGCTCCATCGATCCCACACGGTACGACTCCGCTCGAGGTGATCGGCGTACTCGGCCTCGGCGCTCTCGTGCCGGTCGATTCCGGGCATCAGGTGCTCACGGCATGCTGCGGGTACACGTTAAGTCCCCGGAAACGTCCCAGCCGCGAGGATAACACTCGGTGGTATTCGTAGGTTATATTATGGATCATTCGCTCCCGAAGGACATGGCATTCAGCGATCGCCTGCTCGAGGCCGGCGAGAATCTCTGGGCGGCCCAGTATCGTCATCCCTTCGTCGTGGAACTCGCCGAGGGGCGACTCGAGGAGGAGGCCTTCCTCCACTGGGTGCGCCAGGACTACCGGTACTTGCTGGATTACGCGCGGGTCTTCGCGATCGCCGGGACCAAAGCACCCGACGAGGAGACGATGGCCGATCTGTTCGGCTCGGCCCACCGAATCCTCGACTCGGAGATGGACCTCCATCGCAGCTTCGCGGCGGATTTCGGGATCACACCCGGGGAGCTCGCGTCGATCCGGAAGGCCCCCACCTGCGTGGCGTACACGAACTTCCTCGTTCGCACGGCCCACGAGGGTTCGATCGCCGAGATCGCGGCCGCGATCTACCCTTGCGGACAGGGCTACCTTGACGTGGCCAGGCACATGGCCGACATCGGGAACGACGAGCATCGATACACCCCGTTCATCGAGAAATTCACGAGCGATCGGTTCGTCGGCGCGGTCGATCGGATGCGCGAACTCGTCGACCACTGCGGGGAGGCCTATCCCGGCCAACACGACGAGATGCGCGAGGCTTTCCTCACGGCCGCTCGCCTCGAGCACGCTTTCTGGGAAATGGCCTACACGCAGAAGGAATGGCCCCAATGAACTCGGCGCTCGGACGCCACGGGCGGTGAGCGTTGATGGTTGAACCCGGCCCGACGCTCGCGTTGACGATCGGCACGCTCGCGCTGTTCGCGGGACTCGGCGTCTGGTATGCCCGCGGTCGTATCGCCTCGGTCGAGGATCTGATTACCGCCCGACACAGCATGGGTGAGGGTCTCACGGCTGCCTCCATCATCGCCACGGGCATGGGCGCGTGGATGCTGTTCACCCCCGCCGAGGCCGGCGCGTCGTTCGGCGGGATCGCCGCGCTCATCGGGTATACCGTGGGCACCGTGCTCGCCTCGCTCGTTTACATCCCGCTCGGCGGTCGTATCCGTCGGACCATTCCCGAAGGGCACTCCCTGACCGAATTCGTCTACGTCCGGTTCGGCCCGGGGATGTACGCCTACGTCCTTGCGATCACGTTCGGCTATCTGTTCCTGGTACTCTCGTCGGGGATGACGGGAATCACGTCCGTCCTCGCGATCGTGGGGGGTGTGCCGGAATGGCAGACGGCGGTTCTGATCGGCGGGTTCGTCCTCGTCTATACGGCGTACGGCGGGCTCGTCGCCAGCATCTTCACCGATGCCGTGCAGACGCTCGTGATGTTACCATTGCTCGCGGCGAGCTTTCTCGGCGCCGTCGTGGTCCTCGGGGGGACCGGCGAGGTTTACGGACTCGTCGCGGCCGCCGATCCACGGCTCCTTGATCCGCTCTACATGCCCGGCCTCGAGTTTGGCCTCTATAGCTCCGTCGGGATCATCGCGGTCTCGATCTTCCACCAGGGCTACTGGCAGCGGGTGTACGCCGCGACCGACAATGCCGTCGTGCGGCGGAGTTTCGGACTCGCGGCGATCGGCTCCGTCCCGATGGTCCTGCTCCCGGGCTTTTTCGGGCTCGCCGCCGTGGGCCTCGACCTCGTCGACGGGCCGAGCGACGCCAGCATCGCCCTGTTCCTCGTGCTCGAATCCGCCCTCCCAGAGTGGATCACGCTGGCGGTGGTCGTGCTCGCCGTGCTCCTGGTCATGACCACCGCCGATACGCTGTTCAACGCGATCGCGAGCATCGCCGTGGCGGACCTCCCGATGCTTCTGGGGGACCTGCCGGAACGGCGGCTGCGTACCGTCGGGCGGGCCACGACCGTGCTTGCGGGGATTGGCGCCGTCATCGTCGGGATCCAGGGATACAGCGTCCTTTCGCTCCTCCTGCTCGCGAACCTGCTCGCGACTGCCACCGTCCTGCCGTTCCTCGCGGGGTTGTATTCGCCCCGCCTCACCGGTCGGGACGCCCTGGTCGCGAGCGGGACGGGGCTTGTCGCGGGGCTGTGTCTCTTTCCCATCACCAACGACCTCGTCGACGGGGTATTCGGCGGAGTGGTGGCGCTTCCGGCGCCGTCGTTCCTCGCGGCCTATACCGCGGCGGCGATGCTTTCCGGGGGATTCGCGGCGGGCCTCTCCGTGTTGGCGCCCGGCGAGTTCGAACGCGAGCGGCTGCGTGAGGAGATCCGATCGTTCGAAGGCCAGGAGGGGGACCCATGATCCCCGAGGCGGTGTTCACCGGGATGGTTTGGCTCGCCGCGGTCGCGCTGCTCGTGCTCGTTTTCTATCTCGCCTGGACGATCCTCGGGGGCGCGGGTTGACCCGAGGGATCCGGGCCGAACGGATGCTTTCAAGGCTATCGTTCCCGGAACATCGGCGATGACCCTCGTCGTTTTCGATTTCGACGGCACGCTCACCGAGGACGAGATGACCGTCCTCCTCGGGGAGCGGATGGACGTGGCCGATGAGATGGCGCGGATTACCGAACGGGCGATGAACGGGGAGATCGAGTACGCCGAGAGTCTCCGGACCCGGATCGCCATGCTCGAAGGGCTCGACGGCGAGGAGGTGGCGGCCGCCTTCGATGATGTCGAACTCCGGCCGGGCATGGCCGAGATCCTCGAGGAACTCCAGGCCGCGGGGGTCACGACCGCGATCCTCACCGCGGGGTTTACCCGGGGGGTCAGACACGTTCTCGATCGGGCGGAGGTCGACGTGGACGTTCTGGTCGCGAATACCCTCGAGGTGGAGGACCGGGCGCTGACCGGCGAGGTCACGGGCCCGCTCGTGGAGGGCACCAAGGATATCGCACTCCGGGCGCTGGCCGAGGAGCAACAGGTCTCGCTGGCGGACGTGATCGCCGTCGGCGACGGCGCGAACGATCTCCCCATGTTACAGGCGGCCGGGGTCGCGATCGGGTACGACCCGAAATCCGTCGTCGGCGATGCCTGCGATCATTCCGTGGGATCGGTTGATGAGCTACGTGCACGCCTTCGAGAGCACGGCGCGCTCTAGCTGTCGGTGCCTGGGCCCGGGTGGATCGGATCGGTCTCGGGCCGTTCAAAGGATTCGCCGGTATCGGTGACCGCCCGCCCGTCGACACCGTCCTCGATGAAGCCGTCCACCGGCGGGCCGACCTTCTCCGGCTCGACCAGGAAGGCGTCGTGGCCGTGATCGGACTCGATCACGTGGTGGACCACCGGGACGTCGGCGTCCCGGAAGGCATCGGTCAGCTCCCGGGATTGCTCGACGGTAAAGTGCCAGTCCCCGGTGAAGCTCACTACCAGTGCCTCGCCGCCGAAGGCGGCCAACGCGTCCGCGTCGGAATCGTACCCCGACGACAGGTCGTAATTGTCCATGGCCCGGAGCATGTACAGGTAGCTGTTCGCGTCGAACCGGTCGACGAACTTCTCGGCCTGATAATCCAGATAGGACTCGACCTCCCGATACGGGAAGAAGTCCGCCGCCGGGTCGGCGGGATACGTGTCCGGGTAGGACTCCCGTCCGGCCGTCCGGCGGCCGAACTTGGCGGCCATCGAGGCTTTCGAGAGGTACATGATGTGGCCGATCTGCCGGGCGAGCCCGAGCCCGTGGTCCGGGTCCGGACGGTCCTCCCCGTAGTACTCCCCTTCGTTCCAGTGGGGATCCATAGTAATAGCCCGGCGTGCGATCGCGTCGAGCGCGAGACTCTGGGCGTCTAGGCGGGGCGCCGCCGCCACCGGGACGAGACGCTCGACGTCGTCGGGGTATCGGGCGGCCCACTCCAGGACGTTCATCCCGCCGACGCTACCGCCGATGACCGCGTGGATCCGGCCGACGCCGATCTCGTCGAGCAGCAGCCGCTGGGCGCGGGTCCAGTCTCCGACGGTCACGGGGGGAAAGCCCGTCCCGAAGGGCTCGCCGGTCTCCGGGTTGGTCTTCGGGGGGCCCGAACTGCCGTAGCACGATCCCGGGTCGTTCACGCTGACGACGAAGTACTCGTTGGTGTCGATGGCTTTCCCCGGCCCGACGACGGTGTCCCACCAGCCCGAGGCCTGCCCGGCGGTTTCCGAGCGCCCCCGGCCGGCGACATGCGCGCTCCCGGTCAGGGCATGACAGACGAGGATGGCATTGTCACCGTCGAACTCACCGTAGGTCTCGTAGGCCAGCTCGAGTTCGCGGATCGACTCCCCGCATTCGAACTCGAACTCCCCGAAGGACCGCGTTTGGCTCACCATCGTTTGCTCCTTCGCCGGGCGTGGCTACTCGGGAATCGTGACGCCGGGGGGATAATCTGCTCATTGACGGCAATATTCGACACCATCACCCCGACGCGCGGGCGATCGCGCGGTCGAGATCAGCCAGGATATCCGCCGGATCCTCGATCCCGACCGACAGGCGAATCAGATCCCGCGTGACCCCGCTGGCCCGCTGTTCCTCCTCGCTCAGCTGACCGTGGGTCGTGCTCGCGGGATGGATCACCAGGGACTTGGCATCCCCAACGTTCGCCAGGAAACTGCAGAGTTCGACGGACTCACAGAACTGCTTGCCCGCCTCATATCCCCCATCGAGCCCGAACGAGATCACGCCCCCATAGCCGCCCTCGAGGTATTCCCGAGCGTTGGCGTGTGTCTCGTGCCCGGACGACCCGGGGTACCGGACCCAGGCGACGTTCTCGTGATCCGCCAGCCACTCGGCGACGATCGTGGCGTTTTCGCAGTGCTGGTGCATGCGGAGGGGCAAACTTTCCAGGCCTTGGAGAGTCGTCCACGCGTCGAAGGGCGACTGGTAGTTTCCTAGCGAACGGGTAGCCCGGTAGCGGACCGCAGCCGCGCAGGGCGCATCGGGGAAATCCGCGGCGAAATCGACGTCGTGGTACGCGCGGTTCTCGCCGGCGATCTCCGGATACCGGTCCGGATCCCAATCGACGGTACCGCCATCGAGGACGATGCCCCCCACCGTCGTGCCGGACCCGTGGATCCACTTCGTGGTCGACTCCCAGACCAGATCGGCCCCGTGATCGAGGGGGCGGCACAGCGCGGGGGAGGCGAACGTGTTGTCCACGAGCAGTGGAACCCCCTCGGCGTGCGCGAGCTCGGCGATGCGGGCGATATCCGGGGTCTCGAGGGCGGGATTGCCGATCGTCTCCAGGTGCACGTAGGCCGTGTCGCCGTCGATGGCCTCCCGGTATCCTTCGTAATCGAGCGTGTCCACGAACCGGGTCTCAATGTGCCGACGCCCGGCGGTGTGATTGAAGTAGGACGTCGTGCCCCCGTAGATGCCCGAGGCCGTCACCACGTTCTCGCCGGGGGCGGCCAGGACGAAGGTCAGGGCGTCGAGTGCGGCGAGGCCGCTCGCAGTCGCAACGGCGCCGTTCGCGCCATGGAGGGTGGCGAGGCGCCGCTCGAGCGTCCGGACGGTGGGGTTTCCGAATCGAGAATAAATGTCGGCATCGCTCTCCAGGGCGTATCGCGACGCGGCGTCCTCGGCCGACTCGAACACGTACGACGTCGACTGATAGATGGGTGGGGCCCGCGCGCCGGTCGCCGGATCGGGGTCCTGGCCGGCATGGACGCTTTCGGTCCGTCCGCTCGGCTCCTCAGTCGTCATACTTCATTCCTGCCGCCAGTGCTGGAAATACCCCGCGGCTAACGGCAATTCTCACCGCTCGAAGGAAGTGTTTTACCCCCTGTCACCCGCAGCGCCCCTGTGGACCGCGTCCGCGTCGAACGGATGGTTCTCGCCGGCGTCGTCTTCGCCACCCTCTTCGCGCAGGTACTGCTGTATCCCGGCCTCTCCGGGCTCGTCGAGGCGCTCGGCGGGACCGGTGAGATCGACGCCGGGATGTGGTTCCTGGCGGCGGAGTTCGCGGCGTTCATCTGTGCCGCGCCCTTGTGGGGGCTCGTCAGTGACGCGGCCGGCCGACGGGTCCGCTACATTGCGCTTGCGGCCTTGGCGGCGGCGATCGGGTACGCGTCGATCGGGGTCGTTGGACTTCGACCGGATCCGCACTTCGGGCTCGTCTTGGGACTCCGGGTCCTCCAGGGCGGGTGCACGATCGGGGCCTTCTCGCTGGGCATGACCATGCTGATGGACCTCTCGGGCGGGCACGGCCGCAACATGGGAGCCGCCGGCATCGCGATCGGCGCCGGCACGGGGATCGGCTCGCCCATCGGCGGGGTCCTGGCCGAAGTGGGGCCACTGGTCCCCCTGGGCGCGGCCGCCATCCTGTTCGGCGTGGTCGTGCCGCTGGTGTTTGCGATCCGGGATCGGGCACCCGCCCCGGACCGCCGCCGATGGCGCCGTATCGGGGAGCTCCTCGATCGCCCGGCCCTCGCCGTCCCCTACGCCTTCGGGTTCATCGACCGGATGACGGCCGGTACGTTCGCGCTCGTCGGGGTCTTCTACTTCGGGGAACGGTTCGAGCTGGCCCCGGCCGCCGTGGGCCTGATGCTGATGCTGTTTTTCGCCCCGTTTGCGCTGCTCCAGTATCCCTTCGGCATCGTCTCGGACCGGATCGGCCGATTCGTCCCGGTCATTGGGGGGTCGCTCTGTTACGGCGCCGGCGTCGTGTCGGTAGGGTATGCCCCGGGGCTCCTCACGGCAGGGCTCGCTATGGTAATGGTCGGCGTCTTCGGTGCGTTCGTCTCGCCGGCCACGATGGCACTCGTCACCGACCTCTCACCGGCCCGGCTCCGGGCCACGGCGATGGGCGGGTTCAACGTCGCGGGAAGCCTCGGGTTTCTCGCCGGAATCGTCGTGGGCGGGTCCCTGGCCGGCCCGCTCGGATATGCGCGGACCTTCGCCGTGGTCGGCGGTGCGGAGATCCTGATCGCCGTGATCGCGCTGCCGTTTTTCCGCCGGATCGTCTCAGCGGGACGCGGCGTCCCGCGTTGAGGTCCCCGCGAGCGTGCCGTCGGTGGCGTCCACGGCGGCCGCCTCGTCGGCCTCGTAGCCGGCCTCGGCGAACGCCTCGCCGATGACGCGGACACCTCGCCGGATGTCCGCGGGTGTGAGGTTCCCCATGTTGCTAACCCGGAAGATCTGGCCGCCGAGGTGGCCCTGCCCGCCGCTGATGGAGACGTTCCGTGCGGCGACGGCGTCGAAAAACGCCTCCGGCTCGATCTCGTCCGGGAGGGAGATGGCGGTCACGGTGTTCGACAGCTCGCTCTCGCCCGTGAGCTCGGGGAACCGCTCGAGCCCCAGGGCGTCGAACCCCTCCCGGAAGGCCCGGGCCTGCCGGCGGTGGCGGGCGATACGTGCCGGCATCCCCTCCTCTTCGATCTCCTCGAGAGCCACCGCCATGGCCCGCACGAGCGGCACGGCGCTCGTATACGGGGTCTGGTGTTGCTCGGCCTTGTCGACGTACTTCGGCAGATCCCCGTAAAACGGGGCGTTGGCGCCCGAGACGGCGCCTTCGATCCCCTCGGCGAGATAGAGCGCGCTGATACCCGGCGGGGCCGCGAGGGCCTTCTGGGCGTCCGTGACGGCCACGTCGACGCCCCACGCATCCAGATGGAAGGCATCCCCGCCGATGCTCGTCACGCCGTCGACGACGAAGCGGGCGTCGTGTTCGGCGGCGAGTTCCCCGACTGCCGCGACCGGGTTGAGCAGGCCGGTGCTCGTCTCGTTGTGGACCATCGTGACCATCGCCGTCCCGTCGTCGATCGCGTCGGCGACTTCCTCGACGGCCACGGACTCGCCCCATGCGAAGCCGACCTCGGTGACGTTCGCGTAGCGCTCCGCGATCCGCCGGAAGCGCCGCCCGAACTTCCCGTTGACCACCGCCACGACCTCGTCGTCGGGATCGACCAGATTGGCGACGGCCATCTCCATCGCGAGGGTGGCCGTCCCCATGACGAGCAGCGGGGTCCCGCCGTCGGCGGTGCGGCCGCCACCCGGATCCGCGCGTTCGAACACGTACCTGAGCCCCTCCTGTGCGCGTTCGTAGTCGGCCTCGAAGGCGGCGGACCGATGGGAGACCATCGGCGCCCGCATGGCCTCGCGGACCGGTTCGCTCAGCGGGACGGGACCGGGGTTCAAGAGCAAGAAATCGTCGTCCATATCCGTCCCTCGCCGCAGGATGCCTAAAGGACACCGAGTCGACCCCGACGAGTAGCGGGAGTTTTGTGGCCCGCACCGGAACGCCCGAGTGATGGAACCCTCGCCGGACAACCCCTACATCTGGGATCCGCCCGAGGAGTTCGTCCCGGTCGAGGAGCTCGACCGGGCGGCCGCCAACGCGGAGGTCGAGCAACTCCGGGAGGCGATTCACTACCACGACTACCGCTATTATACCCGGAACGATCCCCTCATCTCGGATCGCCGCTACGATCGGCTGTTCGATCGCCTCGAGACGCTCGAGGAAGCATTCGATCTGGCGACGGACGAGAGCCCGACCCGGCGTGTCGGGGCCGAGCCCCTCGACGAACTCGGCGAGCTCGAACACGTCGAGCCGATGCTCTCGATCGATGCGAGCGTGGAGGCCGAGGACGTCCGCGCGTTCGACGATCGGGTCCGACGTGAGCTCGATACGGACCCGACCTACGTCTGCGAACCCAAGTTCGACGGCCTCTCGCTCGAGGTGGTCTACGAGGACGGTCGATACGATCGTGCGGCCACGCGGGGGGACGGATTCGTCGGCGAGGACGTCACCGAGAACGTGCGGACGATCCGCGCGATCCCCCAGCGGCTGTTCGGTGAGGTGCCCGAGCAGCTCGCCGTCCGGGCGGAGGTGTTCATGCCGAAGGAGGCCTTCCAGGCGCACAACCGGGAACGGATCGAGCGCGGCGACGACCCATTTGCGAACCCGAGGAACGCCGCAGCCGGGTCCCTCCGGCAGCTCGATCCACGGATTACCGCCGAGCGGCCCCTCGATGCCTACGCGTTCTCGGTGTTACACAGCGACGACGCCGCCCTCGTCGGCGACACCCAGATGGAGGCCCTGGATGCGCTGACCTCGTTCGGGCTTCCCGTCTCCGATCGGATCCGCCATGTCGCATCGATCGAGGATGCGATCGCCTACCGCGACGAGCTCGCCGAGGCCCGCGAGGACCTCCCCTTCGAGATCGACGGTGTCGTGGTCAAGGTCAATGACTTCGAGCAGCAGGAGACCCTCGGCGAGCGCTCGCGCTCCTACCGGTGGGTGTTCGCGCACAAGTTTCCGGCCCGAGCCGAGGAAACCCGGATCGCCGATATCGCCCTGCAGGTCGGCCGGACGGGGCGTGTCACGCCGGTCGCACTGCTCGACCCGGTCGAGGTCGGGGGCGTGACGGTTTCGCGGGCGACGTTGCACAACCCCGGCGAGATCGAGCGCCTCGGCGTCGACGTGGGGGACCGGATCCGCGTGAAACGCGCCGGGGACGTCATCCCCTACGTCGAGGAGGTCATCGAACACGACAGCGAGGGCCACTTCAGGTTCCCCGAGGCCTGTCCGGTTTGTGGCAGTCCGATCGAGCTCGAGGGGCCGCTGGCGTTCTGCACTGGCGGGTTGACGTGTGCGGCCCAGCTGCGCCGCTCGGTCGAGCACTTCGCCAGCCGCCGGGGCTTGGATATCGACGGTCTTGGCCCCGAGCGGGTCGACCAGTTCATGGAGGCGGGCCTGATCACCGGGAGCATCGCGGACCTCTTTCGGCTGGATCGCTCGGACCTGGAGGAGCTAGCGGGATGGGGCGAGCGGAGCGCCACGAACCTCCTCGAGGAGCTCGAGGAGGCCAAGACCCCGCCGCTTGCGGATTTCATCTCGGCACTGGGGATCCCGGAGGTGGGCCCGACGCTCGCCCGGACCCTCGCCCGGGAGTTCGGGTCGATGGACGCCCTGATGGACGCTTCCCGGGAGGACCTCGAGGCCATCGAGGACGTCGGCGAGATCGTCGCCGACCAGATCGTGGGGTTCTTCGAGAAACCCGACAATCGCCGGATCATCGAGGAGCTCCCCGAACTCGGGGTCGAGCCCGTCGCCGAGGACGTCGAGACCGGCGATGCTCTCGGAGGGTTGACCTTCGTGTTCACCGGATCCCTTTCCGGCATGACCCGTGCGGAGGCAACCGAGCTGATCGAGCGCTTCGGCGGCAACGTCACCTCGAGCGTTTCCGGGAACACGGATTACCTCGTCGTCGGCGACGAGCCGGGGACCTCGAAGCCATCGGATGCAGAGGACAACGACGTGCCGATGATCGACGAGGACGAATTCCGTTCCATCCTCGACGCGCACGGCATCCAGGCGACGACTCAGGACACGCTTACGGGGATGGATTGAGTCGGCGCATCAACATGCGCCCCAGGAGGGCTGGTTCTCACGCAACAGGAGGTCAGTGCCCCATTGCGTTTCGAGGAGCAGGATGTCGATGCATTCGCCCGGATCGCCGGTCATGTCCTCCGGCAGCCGAATGCGCTCGATGCGATTGCCGTCCCCGTGTGTGTAGGAGAGGACGTATCGGGCCGGACCGGCGTCCCAATCGCGCTCGATGCGTTCCTCCGCTCCAGGCTCCAGGCTGACCTCCCCGTTGTAGACGGTGGCACCATCGCGGTCGAGCCGAATGGTCATCGAGATCGGCTCGTCGCTCGGATTGGCCACGAGCACGTTCCCCACTTCGACTGATGGATCCGATTCCGAGAGCCCGAGACACCCGGCGGTGAACGCAAGCGTGCATCCCGCCAGGAACGTCCGCCGTTGGGAACTCAGACTGCCCATTTTCGTTGGTCCTCGATCCTGAACGTTAATGATTACGGGATGCCGTGACTCGTCAATTTCAAACGGACGCATCCGCTAACCGTCAGCGATGGAGACGGCCGCCGTCCGGGAACGCGCGGAGGATGCCCCCCGCGCCCCTGGGTGCTACCAGTTTCTCGCCGGCGATACCGTCCTCTACGTCGGGAAGGCGGTCGATCTCCGCGACCGCGTTCGCACCTACGCGGATCCACGGAGCGAACGGGTCGCGCGCATGGTGGCCCGGGCGGCGGGCATCGACTGGGCGGTCACGGACACGGAGACCCAGGCATTACTGCTCGAGGCGAACCTCATCAAGCGCCATCAGCCTCGCTATAACGTCCGGCTGAAGGACGACAAGTCCTATCCCCTCGTCCAGTTCACCGACCACGAGTTCCCCCGCATCGAGATCACCCGCGATCCGGACGAATCCGCCAGGGTCTTCGGCCCGTTCTCGAACCGGACCCGATTGGAGGAGGTCGTCAAGGCGATCCGTGACCTCCATGGTCTCCGGGGCTGTTCGGATCACAAATACGCGAACCGGCAACGGCCCTGCCTCGACTACGATATCGGCATCTGCAGCGCCCCGTGTACGGACGAGATCGGCCCCGCGGCCTATACGGAGGCCGTCGAAACTGCCATCCGGTACTTCCGGGGGGAGACGGGCGCCGTCGCGAATCCACTCGAAGCGGCGATGGAGGCGGCCGCAGCGGACCAACGGTTCGAGCGGGCCGCCCACCTGCGAGATCGCCTCGAGATCGTGCGCTCGCTCCACGGCGAGACGGCCCGCGCGATCGCCGGGGACGCCGAGGTCCGCCTCGAGGACGTCCTCGGCATCGATATTCGCGGCGAGCGGGCGACCGTCGCCCGCCTTCACAGCGAGGACGGCCAGCTCGTCGAACGGGATCGCCACCGCGTCTCCCTCCCCGAGGATGACGACGCGACCGCGGCCGCGGTCCTCGCGAGCTTCATTCCGCAGTTTTACGCCGATCGTCAGCTCCCCGATGCCGTTCTGGTGCAGGAGGATCCGGCCGACCCCGAGCTCTCCAAATGGCTCGAGACCGAGGAGGTAACCCTCGAGGTCCCGGGCGCGGGCCGGGGGGCGACCCTCGTCGAGTTGGCGCTCAAGAATGCCCGCACCGGCGATACGCGCCTCGACGCCGCGGGGACGCTCGCCGACCGCCTGGGGATCGATCCCCCGCGACGGATCGAGGGGTTCGACGTGAGCCATGCCCAGGGCCGGGCCGTCGTCGGGAGCAACGTCGTCTTCGTGGATGGCCAAGCGGCGAGGGACGGCTATCGTCGGAAGAAGCTCGAGGAGGATAACGACGATTACGGGAACATGCGGACCCTGATCCGCTGGCGGGCCGATCGGGCGTTGGCAGGCCGGGACGACCGACCGGATCCGGATCTGCTGCTCATCGACGGCGGGCAAGGACAGCTCGCGGCCGCGGAGGCCGCGTTGGCCTCCACGGGCTGGGACCCTCCTGCGATCGCGATCGCCAAGGAGGACGAACGGGTCTTCGACGGCTCGTCCGCGTACGACTGGGAGACGACCGATCCCGCGTTGCACCTGCTCCAGCGGGTCCGGGACGAGGCCCACCGGTTTGCCGTCGGCTATCACCAGTCCGTGCGGGACGAGGTCTCGACCGCACTCGAGGAGATCGAGGGAGTCGGTCCCGCCCGACGTCGGCGCCTGCTCCGCCGCTTCGGCAGCATCGACGGGGTCCGGACGGCGTCCGAGGACGAGCTCCTCGACGTGGACGGGATCGGGCGGGCCACGGCCGAAGCCCTCGCCGAGCGGCTGTGAGCGGGGTCACCATTAAATCACGCCCCGCCGACATGGCCCCATGGACCGGGGTCTCGCGTACCGGCTCGGCCGGCTGAGTCGGTCGCTCCGCCCGACGACGATCGGCGTCGGGCTCCTGGTATTGCTCGCCCTCGCGCTCGTCGTGACCGCGCAGGTTGATGCCTTCGTCATTGCCGGGCTGTTGCTGCTCGGGCTGGCCATCGTGACCGTCTCCAGCATGGTCGAGATCGTCGACGCGACCGAACAACGCGCGCTGACAGTCTTCGGTGAATATCGCGGGCTGCTGGAACCGGGGATCCACTTCGTCCCCCCGTTCGTGAGTGCGACCCACCGTTTCGACATGCGGACCCAGACGATCGACGTCCCCCAGCAGGAGGCCATCACGCGTGACAATTCGCCCGTGAAGGCCGATGCCGTCGTGTACATCCGGGTGATGGATGCCCGGAAGGCCTACCTCGAGGTCGACGATTACAAGCGGGCGGTGTCGAACCTGGCCCAGACCACCTTGCGCGCGGTGCTCGGGGACATGGAGCTGGACGACACCCTGAACAAACGCGAGGAGATCAACCACCGCATTCATCGCGAGATCGACGAACCGACGGACCAGTGGGGCATCCGCGTCGAGGCCGTGGAGGTCCGGGAGGTTAGCCCGACGAGGGATGTCCAGAACGCGATGGAGGAACAGACCTCCGCGGAGCGACGGCGTCGGGCGATGATCTTGGAAGCGCAAGGGGAACGGCGCTCGGCGATCGAACGCGCGGAGGGCGAGAAACGTTCGTCGATCATCCGGGCCCAGGGACAGAAACAGAGCCAGGTGCTCGAAGCCCAGGGCGACGCCGTCGCGACCGTCCTCCGTGCCCGTTCGGCCGAAGCGATGGGCGAACGGGCGGTGATCGAACGGGGGATGGAGACCTTAGAGCGGATCGGCGAGGGCGAGTCGACCAAGTACGTCCTGCCCCAGGAAGTCTCCTCCCTGCTCGGCCGGTACGGGAACCACCTGACCGGGAGTGACCGCGGAACGGGCGACGGCGCCCTCGAGCCCCTCGACTTCGACGAGGAGACGGAGGCGCTCCTCGGCCTCGACGACATCGACGAGCTGCTCGAGGAGCTCGACGTCGAGGCGGAGCTCGAAGCGGGCACGGAGTGAGCCCCAATGCTGAGGTGACGGGACGCTGAGGGACGACCTACATGCCAGGATCCGCGGGGGTTGTCGTGCTGACAGGGGCCACCAACGGGATCGGGCGCGTCGCCGCGAAGGATCTGGCTGCCGACGGATGGACGGTCGCTGCGGTCGGTCGCGATCGGGACCGGGGGGAATCGCTGGTCGCGACGGCCGACGGGACCGTCCACTTCTATCGGACGGATCTCGCCACGCAGTCGGCGGTCCGGGACCTGGCGGCGGATCTCGCCGACCGGTATCCGACGATCGACGTCCTGGCCCACAATGCCGGCCTGTCGGTACGCGAACGGACCGAAACCGCCGATGGTGTCGAGCTGACCCTCGCCGTCAACCATCTCGCCCCCTATCTGCTCACCCACCAGCTCGTCGACCAACTGATCGCCGCCGCTCCCGCCCGGGTGGTCGTGACGGCGTCCACGGTCCACGAAAGCGGGACGCTCGACTTCGATGACCTCCACTTGGAAGCGGGCTACGACGCGATGGACGCGTACGCCCGGTCCAAACTGGCGGTCGTGGCCTTTACGCTCGAGCTCGCCGAGCGCCTGCCGGACGACATAACCGCGAATTGCTTCCATCCTGGCTTCATTCCGTCGACGGAGTTCTTCCGGGACGCCCCGATCTGGATGCGGGCGTTCCTGCCCGTGGCTGGCAGCCTGCCGTTCGTCGGCGCGACGACCGGGACGGGGGCCCGGCGCCTCCGCCGGATGATCGAGGACCCGACGTTCGGGGAACGAACGGGGTTGTACCTCGAGGACGGGGAGATGATGCCGGCCGCCGAGGCCCGCGACCCCGCACGGCGCGAGCGGCTGTGGCGTTGGAGCGCCGAGCTGGTGGGCGTCGAACCGGACTGGCCCTGAGGGGGCCGCGCGACCGTGGCAACCTTCCCGCCGCGCGACCGAATGGGGGTATGGGCGAGACCGTCCCGGTCTGGCGAGTGGATCAAACGCTCTCGGACGACGAACAGAACATCATCATCGTCACGTATGCCACCGCCGACGGACGCCGGGCGTACCGGAAGGAGCTCGCCGTCCCGAACGTGGGGAGCGAGCTCGTGGATGTCGCGAAACGGGAGGAGGTGTCCCCTGCGGATCTCTCGGCCGTGGACGATCCGGAGACCCGAACGTGGTACAAACAAGCCGTCGAGGCGATGCGCCACGAACGAAGCGATTAGGGGAAACGAGCCCCCAGACCGGATCGATGGCCGATCGCCAGCGGGAGATCCAATCCCGCCCCGCCCGGTTGAAAGCCTATCTCGTCTTCAACCGCGAGCGGATCGTCGTCGACCTTTCCGTCATGGCGGCGTGGCTGCTCGGCACCTGGACGATCTCCAGCGGGATCGGCTTTCCCACGTGGTTGTTCTACCTCGTGCTGTTCATTGGCATCATCATTTACACCCGGATGACGCCCCCGTGGGCTCGCCCCTACCGGAGCCCCGACCTGCCCGCGGAGTCAGAGGAACTGCAGGAGCGGCAGGACGATCGCGACGAGCCAGAGTAACACGCCGGTGCGCACGTAGCCCCGAAACTCCCCGGGATACCGAGCCGTCTCGGAGGCCCCCGCAGCGATCATCCCGATGGCGATCGCCAGCGCGAACCGATGGACGAAGGTCTCGACGGGGAGCCGGAAGACGCCCAGATAGGTGTAATCGATCAGGATCGCGGCGGCAAACCCGATCGTCGCGGCCCAGAACGCGACCGTGGCGTCGAGCCGACGCGCGCTCAGATAGGCGAGCACGGGCAAGCCGACCACCAGCAGCGGATACAGGACGATGACGATCGCCTTGGGGGTGATCCCGTCGAGCGCTCGCTCGAGGCCGATCGCCCCGAACCGGATCGCCAGGTAGGCGCCCGCCAACACGGCCATCACCATCGTCGCTCGCAACCCGGCCAGAATCGCCGGATCCGTGCGGACAAGCGTCTCGAGCTCCCGACGCGTGCGCATCGCGCCGAGGAGGGCCACGACCCCGCCGACCACCAGCGGGAGAATCTCCTCGTCGAGGACCACGATGGTCACCCATCCGTTCGCGTCGGACCCGCGGTTGTTGCGGAAGTGTTCCCGGTAGTAATCGACCGCGAACAGGCTCGAGGCGAGCTCGCCCTCGATCGTGCTTTGGGTGGCTTCGGTCGAGTGGACCGTGTGCCGCAGGTGGAACCAGTCCCAGTGCTCGTCATGGGCCTGAATCGCGGTCCACTGACCCCCGGAGGGATCCTCGTACCCGCGGATGTGTTGCCGCCCCCCCAGGTAATCGCCCTGCTCGAGTGGGTAACTCTCCGCGAGCCACATCGGGTCCTCGATTCCGACCGGGTCGACCCAGATGTACCGATCCGCGCCCCGGGCACCGCCCCAGCCGAGGGTGGAATCGTTGAGATCTTGGCGCTCGGCGGGGGCGATATCCTCCCGGTCTTCGGGGAGTTCCTCCCATTCTCCGGTCGGAGCGACGCGGAGAACGTACTCCGAGTAACTCGTAGGGCCGTACAAGACGAGGTTGATCGGCAACGTTCGTTCGGCGAACGAAGTGGACCGACTCGTGTAGGGCCACAGCTCCGAGCCATCCTCGAGCCTGACAGTCTGGACGCTCTCGGTTCCCTCGTCCGGTGGTCCGGCGGATAGGATTCCAACCACACTCCCGCCAGCGCTCACCGCCAGGAGCACGACGACGAGGAGGGCGATGGCGGTCCGAACCTCGAGCTCGATCCTCACGAGAACGCGGTTCGCGGAGGGTCACCGTCAGCCTTTCGTCGCGTCATCTCGGCCGCCCCTCCCGGCTCGGACGCCAGGTCCCATCCCCGAATCAGGACACGCCAGTGGCCCGTATCGCGGAGATCTCGCCGGTCGAATCGACCGAGATCCGGCAGCCATAGAGGGCCATCGAGACCTCGACGTCCACTTTGGCGGTCGCGACCAGTTGTTCGAGCGCCTCCGGATCGATTTGGTCCGCCAGCGGTGGCAGTTCCATGGGGTCAACGTCCCGTTCGGCCGCGACGGCCTCTAAGATATCAACGACCAAAGACTCGTAACTACCATCCATCCGAATATCCGAATATCCGCTTTCCTCGAAGGTATTGCTTTCGATCCTCCCATTTCGGTTGAGATCCACCACCATAGCCAAGTA
>CAZAYR010000018.1:0-28219 GCA_964489365.1 uncultured Salinarchaeum sp. | reverse complement strand
GCGCTCAACCCGTTATGAGCGGGTCGCTTTCGACCGGACTAAGCCAAGGGCCCTGGGGAATTCTTCCCGGTCGCTCCCCTTTAGTGTGCCGCCGTGCCGTTCTCAGCCGGTTACGCTCCTGCTAGTAATGCGCGCGGCCGACCGATCGGCGCCATGGCCGAACATGATTACGCGGACGACAGCGGGCGCAACGAGCGACAGTCCGATCGGGCCCGCGACGAAGGCGCGGTCGAGGCCATTGCGGCCTCGACGGTCCGTCTCGGGTTGCTCGTCTTGGGGCTCCTCCTGTTATTGTACGCAGTCGGGCAGGCCGTCGGGTTCGATGTCCTCGCAATGATCTCCGAGGCGCTCGACACCCAGATGGCCCGGTGGCTGATCGTCGCGTTCTTCGCGCTGATCCTCATCACCGTCGCCCTCCGCGGGTTCCGGTAAGCCCGGACCCCGGCGGACAAGACGTGCGCGGCGATCCGCGACCGGACCTTCCCCCGGGACTCCGCGACGTTGCAGGCGAGCAAGTGGGTCTGACTGGGACGTCATCCTCGGATCCCGGACGTGACCGGATCCGCGGGACGGCCATCCACGCCCCTCGCGTCACTGAACGGGCGCCGCGAAGGCGTTAGCCCGTCTAGGGAGGGCAAGCTTTTCCAGAGCGGTGTGTCCTTGGCCCGCATGGCTCAACCGCGCCGGGACAACCGCCCCCGTGAGGCAGAGGTCGAAGACCTGCTCGATCGGCTCGAAGAACTGGAGGGGATCGTCGACGAGCCGGACGAGCTCGAACAGGTCCGCCAGACGATGTCCGTGGCCCGTCGGATCCCCGGTTCCTCCCTCTTTAGCGAACGGATTCAGCGATACACGACCCACGATATCGCGGAGGCGTTCGTCGGGGGCGTCATTCTCTCACTCCCGCTGCTCGTCGAGGACGGCGTCTTCGACATCGCTAGGTGGTTTCTCCGACACACCGTGCTCGGTCTCCCGGTCCTACTCCTGGGGAACGTCCTGTTCATCCTGGGACTGACGATCGGGTTGATCTACTGGTCGGACTTCCGCCAGGTCCAGGTCACCAAACCCCTTCTGGGGTTCATTCCCCGCCGGCTCGTTGGGGTGCTGTCGATATCGTTGCTCACCGCGACGGGGCTGTTCGTCCTTTGGGGGCGACACGTCGCGGGGAATCCGACTGGCATGACGGAAATCCTGGCCCGGATCAGCGTGGTCTGGGCGGCGGCCGCATTCGGCGGCGCACTCGGCGATATCCTCCCGGGCGAGGGGTCCGGGACCAACGTCACCATCGAGGACCTGACCGAATCGCTAGTGCGGGCGAGCGATCGTCGTTAGTCGGCGTCGGCCAGCTCCTCGATCGGTGTCCGTTCCACCGCCGCATCCGCCAGGAGCCGGCTTCCGATCGCGGTGGGACTGATCACCGCATCCGCGCCGGCGTCCCGGAGTTTGTCCGCGTTCTCGTCGTTGCTGGCCCCGGCAAGGACGAACACCTCCGCATTTAGCCGGCGAACCGTCAGGACGGCCAGCGCGTCATCACCGTCGCTATCCGAGGCAGCGATGACCGCCCGTGCCCGCGAGAGCCGTGCCCGCTCGAGGGTCTCGGCATCACGAGCGTTGTCGACGAGCACGTTGACCCCCCGGTCGGACAGCCGGGCCGCCCGGTCGGCGTGTTCGGTGACCACGAGGAAGTCGACACGTCCCTCGAGGTTTGCGATGATCGATTCGGTGAGATCCCCGTGGCCGAGCACGAGGACGTGATCCTCCAGTCGTTCGAGTTGTGAGGTGGTCATGCGTCCGAGTGCTTGTCTGAACCGTGATTCGAGTAGCGGTGCCAGCAGGACCCCGCCGGCGAAGACGAAACTCGTGGCTCCGAGCAGGACGACCGACAGCGAAAACAGCCGGGCGACCTGGGTTTCGGGCACGGCGTCGCCGTAGCCGACCGTCGTCGCCGTCACGAGGGTAAAATAAAACGCATCGAGGAGGGTCTCGACCCCGCCGTACTGGTCCCGAAGGGCGAACGAGCCAACCGTTCCGTAGGAAAGCGCGCCGAGCAGGGCGATCCCGGCGGCGATCTGGGATTCCTCGAGCCGGGTCCGACGATCGAACGCACCCCGCTGGCGGTACACCACCGGCCACGCCCCCAGCGAGAGGACGATCAGCGGGATCGAGAACGGGCTGGACTGGATGACGCCCTGCAGTGCCGCCGCGGGCAACAACAGCATCGTCGTGAGCCAGGCCGCCCTGAGGCCGCTCCGGAGTCCGAGCGCGCTTGCCAGCAACAGAAAGCCCGTCAGCGTCCCGGTGAACCCGGCGACGGTCCGGACCGCATCGGGGAGAAACGGGTCCAAGGGCGGAATCACCGTCGGGGTGCCGATATAGACGATGCCCGTCACCAGGGAGAGTGCAGCGATCCCCCCGGTCCAGAGGGCGACCGCACTCGTGCGCGAGAACACGGCCACCATACCACGTGGGCGAGGCCACGCGTATGTCTAGCTATCGGTTTTCGCGATGTCAGGCCGACCGCCAGAACACGCCCGTGAAGATCGCCAACACGGGCACGATCTCCAGCCGGCCGATCCACATCAGAAAGACCATCACGAGCTTGGTCTCCCCGGGTAACCCGAGGTAACTCCCGAACGGGCCCAACCGACCGAACCCCGGGCCGATGTTCCCCAGCGTGGCGATCGAGGCGCTCATGGCTTCGAGGATCGTGTACTCATAGCCGACCCGCTTGCCGTCGAGGACGAAAAATACCGTCGCGAGGGCGAAAATGACCAGGTAGAGCATGGTGAAGGCGAGGATCCGGCGGATGATGTCCTCGCTGATCACGGTCTCGCCCAGTCGGACCGGCTGGATCACCTCCGGCCGCGCGGCGGAGGTGAGCTCGCGACGGGCCGCCTTGATGACGATGATCCACCGGATGACCTTGATGCCCCCGCCGGTCGAGCCCGCCGAGCCGCCGATGAACATGGCGAACAGGATCAACAGCTGGGCGTTGGTATCCCAGGCGGCGAAGTCACTGGTCGCGTACCCGGTCGAATTCAGGATCGAGGCGATCTGGAACATCCCCTCCCGGATCGCATCGCCCAACGCGCCCTCGGCGACCCGGCCCCACTCGACGGCGGCGGCGTCCGCGGCCCCCCGGTAGAGCGTGGCGATGAGGGCCGTCGCGACCAGCGCCACGGCCCCGATGTACGCGCGGAACTCCGGATCCGTGAGGAGGTCCCCGAGGTCACCGCCGAGGACCCGCCAGAACAGGGCGAAGTTCGTCCCCGCGACCAGCATGAACGGAACGATCGTCCACTGGGCGGGCGCGGCAAAGGCCTCGATGCTGTCGGCCTCCGGGGAAAACCCGCCGGTGGGCAGGGTCGTAAACCCGTGCGCGATCGCGTTGAAGAGGTGCATGTTCGGCGCCAGGTGGAGGTGGTGGAGGATCGTGAGCAGGACGACGAGCAACACCGTGAAGCCGAAATACACCAGCCAGAGCACGCGGGCGGTATGCGCGATCCGCGGCGTCAGCTTCTGCAGTTCGGGGCCGGGTGCCTCAGCCCGCACAAGCTGGGCGCCGTTCACCCCAAGTTCGGGGAGGATGGCCACCATGAGGACGATGATCCCCATGCCGCCGAGCCATTGGGTGAGTTGCCGCCAGATCAGCAGCGCATGGGAATACCGATGGGTGCCGATCTCGTCCATGACCGTTGCCCCGGTCGTCGTAAACCCGCTCGTGGACTCGAACAGCGCGTTGATCGGATGGGCGAGCGAGGAATCCATGCCGATCGTCGCGAGGAGGTAAGGACCCGCGCCGATGATCGAGACCGCCATCCACGAAATCGTCACGAGCAGGAGCGCCTCGGCCGGGCCGAGGTCGGGATCGGGATCGAGCCGTTCGAGCGCCAACCCGATAGCGACGGTTCCGAGAATGGAGACAGCGAACACCCAGATATCTTCGCCATAGACCACGGCTACCACGAGAGGAACGAGCATCGCCAGCGCGACGAACTTGATAATCGTCCCCAGGAGGCTGGCGGTTGCCCCAAAGTCAACCCGTCGCGTCATCGGTCCACCTTCAGCACGTGGTTGCTACGAACGCCAACGCCCCGTAAGCGTACTGATCGTGCCTTCACGAACGCCAGAACGACCAGGTAAACAACACGAGCACGGGCACGATCTCGATGCGCCCCAGCCACATCAGGAGGATCATCACCACCCTGGTGGACATCGGAAACAGGAGGTAATTGTCCATCGGGCCGGCGCGGCCGAACGCCGGGCCGATGTTGAGAAATGTCGATGCAGCGGCCCCCAGCGCCTCGAACTCGGTGGGGTTGATGCCGGCCCGGGCGCCGTCGATGACGACGAACAACGTCAGCAGGAAGAAGATGACGAGACTCAGCAGGACGTAGGCGTGGATGTCCCGGATCGCCTCCTCGTCGACGGGACTCCCGGAGACCCGGACGGGCCGGATCGCATCCGGATGGATGGCGGTAAAGAGGTTGCGCCGGAAGGACTTGAGGACCACCAGCCAGCGCAACGATTTGATCGAACAGGTCGTCGACCCGACCATCCCGCCAATGAACATGGCGACAAAGAGGATGTTCTGTGCCGCCGGCGACATCAGGTTGAAGTCCATGCTGGCGTAGCCGGTCGTGGTCAGGATCGAGGCGACGTTGAACATCCCGTGCCGGATGATATCCGCGTTCGCCATCTCGAGTTCGGGGAACAACCAGAGCAGGGCGGCGACGAGGCCGCTGAAGAGCACGAACACGCCGAGGAAGAAGTGAAACTCCTCGTTCCGCATCAGGCGTTCCGGCTCGCCTTGGGTCACGAAATACAGTAGCACGAAGCTGACACACCCGACGAGCATGACGGGGATCAGCACCCACTGGACCGCCGGGGCGAACGCTTCGATGCTGCGTGGCTCCGGTGAAAACCCCGCCGTGGAGATCGAGGTCAGCGCGTGGGCCACCGCGTTGTAGAGGGTCATGTTCGTCGCCAATCCGGTGAGCTGGAGCCCATACAGGATCCCGACGACGCCGACCGTCAGGCCGACGTAAAGGCCGAGAATCAAGCGTGCGGTCGCGGAGATGCGGGGCGTCAACCGGTCGACGTTCTGCGTCTGGGTTTCGGTCTCCATCAGTTGGGCGCCACCGACGCCAAGCTCCGAGAGGATCGCCGTCACGAGGATCAGGATGCCCAGCCCGCCGATCCACTGGAGCATCTGTCGCCACATCATCAGCGATCGATCGATCCCGAAATCGTCGAGCACGGTCGCCCCAGTCGTCGTTAGCCCGCTCATCGATTCGAAGAGGGCATTGACCGGATGGGCGATCGATCCCTGACCAGCGATCACGAACGGGATCGCCCCCACCGAGGCGACGAGTAACCAGACGAGCGCAACGGCGAGAAACGCCTCGCGTGGCCCGAGCTGCCGCTCGATGTCCGCAACGTACCGAAGGACACCTCCAACCCCGATGGTGATCGCAATCGTCGCCCCGATCGGAGTGACTGATTCCCCGTATTGGACGGCCACCACGAGGGGGAGTGCGAGGGGGACCGAGAGATACAACATCACCGCACCGATCAGACCCAGGCTCGCCCGCCATTCGACGTGTACGGAGAGATCCATCCTACGCCATCGAGATCATCTCGTCGACGAACGGCGTCTCGACGAACACCACGATATGATCGCCGAGTTCGAGTACCGTGTCCCCTCGGGGAACGACGAGCTCGCCGTCGCGCGTGATCGCGCCGAAGACGATATCGCCCTCGATCGATTCGACGAAATCCTGGATGGTCCACCCGATCAGCTCGCTGTCGCGATCGAGCTCGAGCTCGAGGACCTCCGCCTGGTCGTTCTCGAGCACGGCCACGTTGAGTGCCACGTCCTCGTGGGTAAACCGGGTGATCTCTTCGGCCGTCACCGTCCGCGGGTTGATCGCCACGTCGATGCCGATCTCCTCGAAGAGGGTCACGTAGTTGGCCTGATCGACCAGCGAGATCACCCGGTTGGTACCGATCCGTTTGGCCAACAGGGAGACCAGCATGTTCTTCTCGTCGGCGTTCATCGCCGATACGAGGATATCGGCCTCGTGGATATGCTCGCGGCGGAGGAACTCGGTATCGGTGGCGTCGTGATGCATGACGAGGGCGTCCGGCAGTTCCTCGGCGAGATATCTGGCCCGGCGCTCATCGGACTCGATAATCCGGGCCTGGAGATCGCGCTCGCAGAGGAGCCGCGCGGTGTGAAACCCGATCTCGCTCCCGCCGACGATGACGATCTCTTCGGCTCCCCCGGGCGTGGCGTCCGGGGCCATCTCCTGGGCGAACTCCTGGACGCTCTCCGGGCTCCCGATCACGACCACGTGATCGCCCGGTTCGATCTCCCGGGCGCCGTCCGGGAGGATCATTCGTCCGTCGCGGAACAGGGTGACGAAGGTGAGGCTGTTGTAATGGTCGACGTCAACGACCCGCTCGTTGGCCACGGGGCTTTCTTCGGTTACATTGAACTCCGCCATCTGGACGATCCCCCCGGCAAACGAGTCGACGTCGATCGCCGCGGGGAGGCCGATCACGTTGACGATCGTCTCGGCCGTCTGCAGGTCCGAACAGACCATGAAATCCACGTCGAAGGCGGTCTCGTCCCGATCCCACGTCCGCTTGAACGCCGCGTTGCGGACGCGGGCGATCGTGAACGGATCGCCGAGCGTCTTCGCCGTGCCGCAGGTGACGATATTGGTCTTGTCGTCGTCCGTGCTGGCGATCAACAGGTCCGCCGATTCGACGCCCGCTTCCTCGAGTGTGTCGCCGGTGACGCCATCCCCATGCAGCGTGAGGACGTCCAGCTCGTATCTGATCTCCTCGATCCGGTCCTCGTCCTTGTCCACCACGACCACGTCGTTGCCCGCGGCCAGCGTGTTGGCGATGGACGTCCCGACCTCCCCCGCCCCCACGATGACTACGCGCACGGCGACCCCCTCGATGCGACGGATCGGTCGTGCACCCGCCGGGCTCCCGCCAAGGGCGACACGGACACGAAAGTCGGGCTCACGGGATTCACTGACTATCCCCTCATCCCTCGCTTGTCAAAATGAACCCGTCGAATTACTGACGGCGTCCGAACGATGCCCGGCGGCCCACCAGCGCGGGGAGGCCAACGATGAGCCCGCCGGTGATGAGACCGATCCCCAGCGCGATCAGCGCCGGGACGCCGACGAGATAGGCGGGCCCGGCCAGCGCGACGATGCCCACGCCCGCGACGACCGCGATGTGGGCGGGCACGGCCCTCGCAGTCCCGTCGTCGGACATCCACGCCACTGCGGCACCCAGACTCGCGCCGAGGATCCAGACGGCATCCGGGTCCGCGGCGAGGACTCCAGCGCCCAGGCCCGCCCCGATCCCCGTGGCGAAGGCCACCAGGGGGCGCCTGGCCACGACGACCTCGAACGCCAGAAACAGTCCCAGGCCGAGTCCCATCCCGGCGAGGACATCCACGACGTAGTGGACGTCCAGGGCGACACGCGTCCAGCCGACGAGGACGACGAGCAGTCCCGCGGCGATCCAACGCCAGGTCGGCCGGGGACGGTCGAGATGGTTCGCAAGCGCGAGATATACGGCCGTCGAGAGTGTCGCGTGCCCGCTCGGGAAACTCGGACTGTCCACCCCGGTCGCCCCTTCCCACGCCGGGGCCAGCACCGCCGGGAGGATGTCGGGCATACTCACCCCGGGGGGACGCGGGGCCCCGACGAGGAGTTTGCAGACGAGGACGATGCTGAACGCCGCCAGCGCGAGGCCGATCAGTGAGACGTCCCGCCGCCGGCGGGATCCGTCGTCGCCCTCCAGGCCGTAGCCCGACCAGTACAATCCCACGAGGAGGGCGAGGACGAACCAGAGGTCCCCGAGCTGCGTGAGGAGGGCCGCCAGGACGAGGCGTGCGTCGCCGAGCAGGAACAATGCGAGGCCCACGTCGGTTCACGCAGCGGTTGGCGATGGCCGCACATGCCTTTTCCCCTCCAGGGACACCGTACCCCCTTATTCCACCGAGGTCGGGCGCCGGTGGACGTGCCGTGCAGGGCGTCGATCACTGACTTGTCACTCTCGGCGGCGTGGCCCTCCTGGTGGCATTCATCGCCGGGAGCCTCCGAAGCGGCCCGTACTCGGTGACATATCCCATGATCGCCGTCGTCGCGGGGATGCTTCCCGGGCCGGAAGGACTCGGACTCCTCGGACTTCCACCCCGTCGTTCCGAACTGGGCGTCCTGGAGATCCTGGCACGGTTGACCGTCGCCGTCGCGGTCACGAGCATCGCGCTACGCGTCGATCCCGGGTATTCCCGCCGGCGGGCGCGGGCGCTGCTCGTGATCCTGGGGCCCGTGATGGTCTCCATGTGGCTCGCGAGCGGTTTCCTGGCGTGGCTGGCGCTGCCGGTGTCGGTCGTGCCGGCGTTCCTGCGCGGGGCGATCCTGGCGCCGACCGATCCCGTGCTCGCGAATTCGATCGTCACCGGCGGGCCCGCCGAGCGATTCATCCCGGCCCGTCTCCGGGCGCTACAGTCGGCCGAAGCGGACATTAATGCCGGCTCGGCTGCCCTCCTCGTCGTTCCGATGCGCCTGTTCCGGGAAAGCGCGACCGTCGGGTCGCTGCTCAGCTGGCTAACGCGGGGGGTCCTCCAGACGTTGGTTCGCGCGATCGTCGTGGGCTATCTCGAGCGCCGCGGGCGTGCCGCCGGGGATCTTGAGGACACCTGCGTTCTCACGATCACCCTCGTCCTCACGGCGTGTGTGCTCGGCACCGCCTCGCTGCTTGGCACCAACGATATCCTCGCCGTGTTTATCGCGGCCGTGGCATACAACCACCTGGCCGATCCGGACGACGAAGCGGCGAACAGCGGATCCAGGAACTGTTCAACCAGCTCTTGACCATGCCCGCGTGGCTCGTGCTGGGACTGCTGACGCCCGTCGGGGCCTGGCGGGCGATCGGGTGGCCGCTGGTGGGCTTCGCAGCCGCCGTGCTCTTGCTCCGTCGGCTGCCGGCCCTTCCGGCCGCCCGACCGGTTATTCCGCCCCTAGCCCGGCCCGCGGACACGCGCTTCGTGGGCTGGTTCGGACCGATCGGGATCGCGGCACTCTACTACGCCCCCACGCGGCGAGCACGGCCGGGTCCGAGATCGCGTGGCCGGTCGTGAGCTTCGTCGTCGTTTCCTCCGTCCTCGTCGACGGCGTGACGGCGACGCCGGCGGCGTATTGGTACGGTAGGGCGTCTTGAGGACCGCCGCGTCCGCCCTGTGGTCGTCCGGATTCGTCTAGGCCCTCCCTTCCCTTGTGCGTCGACGACGCGCTCGTGAACGACGGACGCCATGATCCGACGAGTCCGGCGAAGCCCGGAAGGAGGCACGAGAACGTGAGCGCGATCGGTCTCATCCATATGGATCTCATGGCGAAGGGCGGTGGCGAGGCGGTCGCGATGAACGCCATCGAGGCCCTTCAGACCGAACACGATCTCACCCTGATCACCCTCACGGACCCGGATATCCAGGGCCTGAACGCGTTCTTTAACACGTCGGTCGATCCCGCACGCCTGGACGTCGAGCGGGCCGGCTGGCTGGCGCCGACCTTGCACCGACGATACGATTTCCACTACTATATCCTCCAGAACGCCTTGCTGGCCCGGTACGCTCGGCGCCGGCGGGACGCGTTCGACCTGCTCGTGAGCACCATCAACGAACTGCCCCTCGAAACCGACGCCGTCCAGTATATCCACTTTCCCTTCGATTGGGCGGCCCGGGGCGCGCGTCGGGAGCACATCTTTCACCCCACCGTCAACGACGGATCGCCGTACGAGCGGCTCTGCACGTGGCTCGCGTCGGTCGACCTGGAGGATATCCGTTCGGACACGCTGTTCGCGAACTCGCGCTGGACCGCCTCGGTCGTCGAAGAGGCCTACGGGACGTCCGTCGAGGTCCTCTATCCGCCGATCGATACCGAGCCGTTTACCGATCGCCCATGGGCGGACCGCGAGCCGGGCTTCGTTACCATCGGGCGGATCGAACGGAGCAAGCGGATCATCGAGATGATCGACATCGTCGAGGGCGTGCGTCGACGCGGCCACGACGTCCATCTCCATGTCATCGGTCCCGTCATCAGCGAGACGTACCTCCGGGAGATCGAAGCCCGCGCGGCGGAGACCCCGTTCGTGCACATCGATGGGGAGCTGTCGCGGGACGCGCTCGTCGAGCGCGTGTGCTCGCACCGCTACGGACTCCACGCCAAGGAGTACGAACATTTCGGGATGGCGGTCGCGGAGTTGCTCGCGGGCGGGACCGTGACATTCGTGCCCGCCAACGGCGGACAGCGGGACGTCGTCGGGGGGGACGACCGGCTCACGTTCGACGGTGTGGACGAGGCGATCGAGACCATCGACCGGGTCCTCGCGGACGAGGCGCTCGCGCGGTCGCTCCGGATCGGCCCGGCGGAGATCGAAGCCCGCTTCGGGCGCGACCGGTTCCGTCGGCGCTTCAGCGCTGCGGTGAATCGGGTGCTCGACGGGCGTCGAGAGGCAGCGGCGCCCCCGGCCTCCGTGGCCAGCCATCGTCCGTAGCCTCGATGACGGCCGTCCGATCGCCTTCGACCAGCCCCCGGTAGTGCCGGAGGATCCGGTCCACGGTCGCCGACCACCGATAGCGGTCGACGGCAAACTCCCGACACCGCTGCCCGGCAGTCTCCCGGGTCCGATCCGGGAGCGCCAGCCAGTCGGCGAGACGTGCGGCGAGGGCCGGGACGGTCGTTCCCCACGCGAGCATCGATCGGGGGGCGACGGTCGCGTGTGTACAGGCGCCCAGGAGCTCTCGATTCCCGCCGACGGGCGTGCCCACGACCGGGGTGCCCGCCGCCAGAGCTTCGAGCGTCGACAGCCCAAACCCCTCCAGGGCCCGCGACGGCATGGCGACGAGGTCCGCGCTCGCGTAGGCCGCCGGGAGCGTCGCCTCGGGCACGTACCCGAGAAACGTCGTCACGTCCGCGATCCCCAGACCACGGGCAAGGGCGCGATATTCCTCGGTACGCGGGCCGTCGCCCGCGACATAGAGCCGGACTCCGTCACGGTCGGCCCGGATGGTCCGGAACGCCCGGAGGAGGAGATCGACCCCCGTACGGGCGGCGAGGCGTCGGACCGCGAGGATCGCCCGGCCGGGGCCTGCCATGCGTTCGTAGGAACCCGCGTCGGGGTGAAACCGATCCGGATCGACGCCGCCGGGGACGACGGCGATCGGCCGATCCGGTTCGTGGAGGCGCCGCAACCGCTCGCGCATCCACCGGCTCAGCGTGATGAGCTGGGTGGACGCCCCGACCACCCGGCCCTCGACGTAGCGACGGAGCGCCGCGTTGAGCCACCGCCGGGGCCCCGCCCGTCGTTCGTGTGTCGCGAGGCGGTACTCCCGGGACCAGGGACTGTGGAACGTGCAACTTCGGGGGACCGCATCGGGCAAGGCCCGATCGACCAGTTGGCCAACCAGCGGCCCCTGCAGGCTCACGAGATCGGGGGATGCCCCGGACAGGGCCTCCCGGACGTCCCGGTACGCCCGCGGGACCTGCGCCGCGATCGCCGGGCCGCCGCGCCCGGTGACCTGGAGGGGAAACCGGCGGACGCGCATACCGGCGACCACCTCCGCCCGGGGGCAATCACCTCGCTGGCGGGTAAGGACCGTGACGTCGTGGCCACGCGCGACGAGGCGCCTGCCGAACTCGTGGACGTAGCGACCCGTGCCCCCGCTCTCCGGGTCCGGGTGGAGGTCGTGCGTGGCGATGAGCAACTCCATCCGGTGGATCCTCGCCACTCGGCGGTAACCGACCTCTCCTTGCGTGTGCCGACCTTCGGCTGCAAGCTCAACGGTGTTTCGCCGACGGTCACTTGAGCGATCATGCCGAGATATGACTTCGACGGGCGCGTCGCGTTCGTGACCGGCGCTGCGCGGGGGCAGGGCCGGACCCACGCCCTGCAGTACGCCGAGCACGGCGCCGACGTGGTCGTGACGGATATCTGCGAGAATGGCGCGAGTGCGCCGTACGAACTCGGCGGGCCTGCGGAGCTCGAGGAGACGGCAGCGGGGGTCGAGGCCCGCGGCGGTTGCGCACTGGTCCGGGAGGTCGACGTCGCCGACGAGGCGGCGGTCGCGGCGGCCATGGAGGCGACCATCGACGAGTTCGGCCGGCTCGATTTCCTCGCGAACAATGCCGGGATCGCACCCATCTCGCTGTTGACCGAACTGGACGAGCGCACCTGGGACCGGGCGCTCGACGTGAACCTCAAAGGGACCTGGCTCTGTGCGAAACATGCCGCGGCACGGATGGGGCAGCAGGGCGACGGCGGGGCGATCGTGAACACCTCGTCGACGGCCGGGCTTCGGGCGGCCCCCGGACAGGGCCATTACACGGCGGCCAAACACGGGGTGATCGGGCTCACGAAATGCCTGGCGGTCGAACTCGCGCCGGAGGACGTCCGGGTGAACGCGGTCTGTCCCGCCGCGGTCGACACGCCCATGACGGATGGCATCGTGGAGACGATGACCGAGGACGTCGCCGAGATCGCCGAGGCGACCGGGACGCCGAACCTCCTCGGCGAGATCCTCGACCCCGAGGACGTCAGCGCCGCGTTCATGTGGCTCTCGAGCGAGGATGCCCGATACGTCACCGGCGTGGCGCTCCCGGTCGCCGGCGGCGTGACGGCCGTGTAGCCTCAGACAACGCGGTTGTCCAGCTCCTCGTCCGCGACCCAGCGCGCGAACTGTTCCTCGAAGTACTCGAGATAGAGGGCGGGATAGCCGTCCGTCGCGCCGGCGCAGTGTGGGGTAATGAACACATCGTCGCGGCCCCAGAGCGGATGGTCCTCGGGGAGGGGCTCGGGATCGGTGACGTCCAGGCAGGCCTGGCCGATCTCCCGGCCTCCAGTGCCGAGACCACGGCCTCCGTTTCGACGACAGGGCCCCGCCCGACGTTGACCACGATGGCATCCTCGTCCAGCCAGCCCAGCTCGCGTTCCCCGACCATTCCTTCGGTATCGGGGGTATGCGGCAGGGCGATCACGCAGAGGAAGGCGTCCCGGAGCGCCGACTCGAGGTCCGACGGGGGCGAGACCGCGTCGGCGACCCCGTCGTACGCGACGTCCCGCTTGACCCCATGGACCGACATGCCGAGGCCCTTCGCCCGGATGGCGACCTCCTCCCCGATATGCCCGAGCCCGAGGATGGCACACGGCTTCTCGTCGAGGTGGGTCATGCCCTGGGGTTGGATTTCCCAGCTGTGCTCGCGCTGTTGCTCGTGGTAGCTCCGGAGGTTGCGCGTCGTCGCCAGCGCCATGGCCACCGCATGCTCGGCGACCTGCGGGGCGTTCAGGCCTCGCGAGTTCGTGAACGTGATGCCGCGTCCTTCGAACGCCTCGATCGGGAACGCGTCGTACCCGGCCCCGATCGTCGTCACCCAGTCGCCCTCGCCAAGCAGCTCGAAATACGCGTCGTCCCAGAACCGGTTGGCCGTCACGAACACGATACGCGCGTCCGTGAGTGCATCGTCGACCTCGTCCGAGAGCACGACCGGCACGTCGGGAAACCGGGCGTCGACGTCCTCGCGCGGGATGATCCCCATGGTCGCGTCCAGGGCGATCACATGCTCCATGCCCCCGAAGGCACGACCGGGACCTAATCACGCCTCCGACGCGGGACGGCGTACAGCTCCGGCGGGCCCGGACAAAGAGTGCGAGTAGCTGATCGTGACGCCCGCCCAATGGCGCCATCGCAAGCCTCCCCCCACGGGTGAACTTACCTACAGATATCAACACCCGCGTTGACCTCCGCCGACTCGATCACGAGCGGCGTCCCCGTTCACCCACCGGCGAATCAGTGATCGCGAGGGGATCACAGGGTTCGGCCTCGGTTGCTCGGGGCAATCCCGGGGTCCGTCCATCGAAGTGCTTCGTTCCTGAAATATTCGAACTCAACCTAGGTTCCGAATCACTGGGGCAGGATGCCTTGGCTCGTGGTAACCCAAGTCGTCGGCCCTAGATATATGGGTCAATCCAAGTCTTCCCTTCAAATCCTACCGGCAGCTACTGATTAAATCGGGAAGCTATCCCTGGTTCGGCCGATACTTCCGGGCGGGTCGGCAGCGCCGAGCAGGTCATCACAGGTGATTGACCATGGATGTCACCCGTTTTTGGGCGAAGTATTTTGGCTCCATACCTAACCAAATGGGGGCCAACCGGTGACTATGGCCATCAAGCATACCGACCGGTTCAGTTCTGTCCTCCGGGCAGTCGGCCATCCACACCGTCGAACGGTCCTTCAGTATTTGATTGAGGAAGCGGATGGTACGGCCGGGTTCGCCAACATCGCCATCGAACTTGCCGAGTGCACAGATCTTACTGAGGACGAGGCGAACGTTTCGCTGCATCACCACCACCTCCCGGCTCTCGCGGGCTGCGACTTGATCGAGTATGAGGTCGAGACAAAGCGAGTCCGATGTCCGCCCGACTCAATTCCGGCGCGGATAGAGGATGCTAGCGACGCGGAGTTAGATTCCGTCGCGACGACGCGGGAAGGGCTGATGGAGTGAGTGGGCTACGGCCAGCGCCAGTTTGACAAATGCGAGTCCCCGTTAGCCCACATGAAGTCCCCTGCACTGGACGACGTGGACCGCGGCATCCTCCATATGCTCCAGGAAGATGCGCGGAACCACAGTGCTTCGGGTATCGCTGATGCAGTGGGGGTCGCGCCGAATACGGTGCGCAATCGCATCGCACGAATGGAGGATGCCGGGGTGATCGAAGGGTATCACCCCCACATCAATTACGAGCGTGCCGGGTACCAGCTCCGTGTCCAGTTCATATGCACCGTCCCGATCTCCAAGCGTGAAGCCATGGCCGAACAGGCCCTCGAGATTGTAGGAGTCGTCGGCGTGACGGAAGTGGTGTCAGGCCACGAGAACCTCGTCATCGAAGCCGTGGGCACCGAAACGAGCGACGTCACGTCGATCGCGACCCAGATCGAGGATCGGGATATTCGGATCCACGACGAGCGGTTCCTTCGAGCGGTTCGGGTTCAACCGTTCAACCACTTTGGAGGGGACGTGCTCTCGGACGCCTGAATTATTCCGAAGGAGAGATTGCGTATTTTTCAGGGCCTCCGTGGCGGGATCCCGCAACGGATCTCAGCGACGTTCCCTGGCACGACACCGAATCGAGCAAAGGTTTAACTCTGCTTCAACCGTGGGTTGAGTCGATGAAACAGGTTATCCATGGGCCAACGAACCATGACTATATTGATATATTGGAGATTGTGGCCGACCTGGAGGATGCCTCGATCGCCGACCTTCCGCCGCTATATGATTCGATTGATCCAGAGCTCATCACCAGATTCTTCGAACGGCCAACAGCGGGGAGTATTCGCTTCGAATATTTGGGATATGAGATTACAGTCGGGCAAGAGTTGATCACGGTGAGGGAGACGGGACCCCGAGCCTCCGTCATACTAAATTAGCGACATCCTTGAGGACGATGAGGCCACTCGTGGAGTGTACCGATTGCGAAGCGGTCTTTGTGGCGGAGGCAGGCAATGAGCCCGAACCGAGCCACGGGCCGCGTTGCCCAATCTGCGAAGGAACGGACTTCAGCAGTCTCGAATAGGCGGAGATTCACACCCCCTCGGTAGCGCTGCTGAGGCGTGCACGTCGAGTGAAGATTCCCCATCCCGACGACGCCGAAGAGTACATCGACGGTCGTGTGAAGATGGAAGGGCCAGCCGAGCCCATCGACAAGGCCCGAGCTCAGTTCACCGGCCCTCTGCGAAATCAGGAAGGCCAAGGCAGCCGAATGATCCGATCTGCTCCCCGACCGGCCCGACGCACGCCGGAGAAGTGGCGCCCCCGGCGTGAGCTTCAGTCCTTGCCAACCATCACTTCGCTGGCCTTGATGGCAGCCGTTACCTCGTCGCCCTCGGCGAGCTCAAACCGATCCGCCGATCCCCGGGTGACCGACTGACCGTCCGCGAGTTCGATGACGACTTCGGCCATGACGTCGTCCTTCGCGATCGACGTAATGGTGCCGTCGAGGCGGTTCGAGCACTGAGACTCATACCGCTTTCAGGGGCTCGATGCGGAATAACTGCTGCGTCGATATCTCTGCACCATCGGCCCTCCGGGGTCGACCCCCTCCCGATCGGGTGGTAAGCGGTGGCGGAAGGGAACGAAGGTCTGCCGGCGCCGTCGCGAATACGCTTGCCTTCGACGAGAAGGCGCTCCCCACGCCGCCTTCCCACCGGCCAACCGGCCCCGATTCGCGTGAACTCGAGTCGCGATCCCATCACGTTTTACCCAGCGACGTTCGCGATCGCGACCGCTTCACGATAGCACGCGAGCGCGAGAAGCAGATACCCGCCGACGAGGACAGCCCACTCCCGCCGGGTCAACGACCAATCCCCGGGCGATTGTACACGTTCGAATGATTCTTCCACCGGGGACCTGTCTCTTGCTGCCAGACCATCAGGCCCCGCGTCGCGACGGCAATCGCCACCATGGCGGTGATTTCCATCGGCCCGCTCCGTTCGACGAGAACGGCCAGGGACGGGGTCATGCGTTCGCCCGCGCCGATCGCGAGCGACCCCGTTCCCCAGACGGCGCCGTACCGGGGCGCTTGCACCACCTCGAGCACGTAGCCGAGTGGGGTATGGATCGACCTGAGCGTGTTCGCCGCGATGACGATGAACGAGACCCCGACGTTCCATCCAAATAGCGTGAGGAATTCGCGTTGGACGCTTCCCGCGAACTCCGGCGTCGCGGCCGGATTGCCGCCGCGCAATAGCCCCTGGGGAAGAAGATAGTAGCTCATGATCCACCCGGCCGTGAACACCGCGGCGACGACGACCCACAACCAGATGAATCGGACGAGGACGTCGTCGTGGTTGACGTACCGGCCAACGAGGCGGGACACCCGGCTGATCCCCCACCCGCGCACCGTTTCGGCCGAACCGCGCGCCATGCGATACATCTAGAGGCCGTGACGTAATCGGTTCATCGGTGACGACTCGGGTTTTTCGGGGAGTAGGGCACGGAATGCAGCCCGCCTGCCCGCCGGGGACGCCCACCTCACCAGTCCGCGCCTCGGTCGCGCGTGATGGCGGTATAGGCCCTTCCCTGGCACGGTGACGAAGCGGAGAGAGACCCCACGGCACCGTACGACACGCCTCCCGAACCAACCCGATCGAAGCCGTTAGCCGCACAATCCGCGATCGGATCGGTCGGGGTGCCGGGACCGACCGGTGGCGTGTCCCTCCAGCACGCCGAGGTGGCCACGAGAAACGGTCGCGAACCCTTGTTCGGCACGCCGCCGCCAGGACTCGAACCTGGGACGACCTCGTCCCTGCGGTACACAGTGAACCTCTGTACCGTAACAGCGAGGCGCTCTACCAGCTGAGCTACGGCGGCCTATCCGCGGCTAGTGGGAATCGCCTGATAGCGTTTTCGTTTTCGGGGTCCGAGACCGATACGCTTTCGCCCCGCGTCCCTGTAGCCTCGCGCGGTATGAGTGACGCGCTCGCGAATACGCTTCACCGGGTGCGCGAGCGTGTGACCCCGAGCCCCGACGAGATCGACGAGCTCGAAGTCGTCATCGAGGAACTCGTCGAGCGGACCGAGACGGCCGTGGCCGAGCGTGAGATCGAGGCCGACGTGCTCCGGGTCGGCAGCACCGCCCGGGGAACCTGGCTGCCGGGCGAACGCGACATCGACATCTTCGTCCGGTTCGCACCGCGGTACGACCGCGAGATTCTCGAAGACGTCGGCGTCGAGATCGGCCGCGCCGTCCTCCCGTCCGGTCGCCTCGAATACGCCGAACATCCCTACGTCACGGCCGAGTACGACGGCTACTCGGTGGATCTCGTGCCCTGTTTCCGGGTCGACAGCGGCGCGGAGATCCGTTCGGCCGTCGACCGGACCCCGTTTCATGCCACGTACGTCCAGGAACGGCTCGACGAGACCCGCGCGACCGACGTGCGCGTCCTCAAGCAGTTTCTTCGGGCGACGGGAGTCTACGGCAGCAACCTCCGCACCCAGGGGTACTCGGGGTATCTCACGGAGCTCCTCGTCCTCGAATACGGCGGCGTACGGCCGGTCTTGAGGGCCGCCGCGGACTGGGATCCGCCCGTCCGGCTCGATCCCGCCGACCACGGCGCGTCGACCTTCGGGGATCCCCTCGTGGTGATCGATCCCACCGACCCGAACCGGAACGTCGCGGCCGTCGTCAGCCCGGACAACGTCGCCAGGTTCCAGCACCACGCCCGGCAGCTCCTCGCCGACCCCGGGATCGGCCGGTTCGAGGTCCATTCGCCGGAGCCCCTCACCCAGGCGGAGTGTGAGACACACCTCGCGCGCCGGGCCACGACCCCGTATGCGGTGCGGTTCCCGACGCCAGACCTCGTGGACGATCAGCTCTATCCCCAGCTTCGGACCTCGGTCCGGGGGATCGCGGACGGGCTCGATCGTCGGGGGTTCGACACGGTCCGCAGTACGTCGTTCGCCGGGAGCGAGGCGGTCCTTTACTTCGAAGTCGCCGTCCCCGAGCGCCCCGCCATCGAACGCCACCGGGGGCCGCCGGTCCACGTCGCCGAGCACGCCGAGGCCTTCCTGGACCAGTACGCGGACGCGGACGTCTATGGGCCCTTCATCGAGGGGGACCGCTACGTCGTCGAGCGTCCACGGGAGTATCGATCGGCCCGGGCGTTCCTCGAGAGCGAGGCCCTCCTCGACACCGGACTCGGCAAGGACATCCGGCGGCGGCTCGCCGAGGGATACGAGGTCCTCGCCGGCGAGGACATCACGGCGTTGTTGCCGGCGTTCGGCCGAGCGCTCCGCACGTTCTACGAGCCGAGCCCGTGAACCTCCATGACGCGGTCGAGCTGCGCCCGATCCGGCTCGCGGATCGCCTCCTCCGGTGAGACCGGTTCGTAGCCCTCGCAGACCTCGTTGATCATCACGATCGACTCCGAGAGCGTATCGAGTCCGTAGCCGCCCTCGAGGACGAAGCCAATGCCGGCCCCGGCCGCCTCCGCCATGCTACAGACCCGAGCGGCGAAGGCACCGAAGCCCTCCGTCGTACAGCCGATCCGCGAGATGGGATCGTGCTGGTGGGCGTCGAACCCGGCGCTCACGAGAATTACGTCCGGGCCGTGTCGGGCGAACCAGGGGGTCACGATCTCCTCGAGCACGGCCTGGTACGCCGCCGTGCCGGCGCCCGCCTGCATTGGGACGTTCAGCGTCGCGCCCGCGCCGGTCCCCTCGCCCGTTTCCTCGATCGCCCCCGTCCCCGGATAGAGGCCCTCCTCGTGGATCGACGCGAAGGCAACGTCCGCCCGGTCGTAGAACACGTCCTGGGTCCCGTTGCCGTGGTGGACGTCCCAATCGAGGATGCAGACCTGGTCGGTCCCTTCGGCCTCCAACGCGAGCTCCGCGGCGATGGCCACGTTATTGAAAAAACAAAAGCCCATGGCCTTGTCCGGCCGTGCATGGTGGCCCGGCGGTCGACAGAGGCCGAAGGGAAGCTCGCGCCGGTCGAGTCCCGGCGTGGCCTCCCGGGCGACCCAGCTCGCGATCCCCGCGCCCGCCAGGGCCGCGCCGAAGGTGCCCTCACTCACGACCGTATCGCTATCGATCGTGCCGCCCCCGCGCCGCGAGAGCTCCTCGATGTGCGCGAGGTGGGCCGTCGGATGCACCCGTTCGACGGTCGCTCGATCCGCCGCCGATGGCCGGTGGAAGCGGGCGCCGTGGGCCGGCTGTAACGCCCGGCGGATCGCCTAGAATCGATATGGCGATTAGGTGTTACGGGGCCCGGGGTCGTGATCGAGACACGCCTCGGCGAAACCGAACTTCATTCTCCGCCGGCGAGCTGGAAATGTGTCTCGATGTCGCGTTCCGTGATCGTGCGCCGGTCGGCGTGCCGCGCGAGGATGGCGGCCGCGTCTGCCACACGATCGGCGAACGCCTCGAGGAGCGTTGCGAGCGCGATGCGCGCGTCCATGGAAACCCGATATCGGTCGTCGATCCGCAACCGTGCGATGCGATCCACCGGGGCGATGGGCAGGGCGACGTCGTCCCGGTCGGGGACGGAGTCGACGTCGAAATCCGCCGCCATGATCGCCTTTCTCCCGCCCGCGTCCGCCCGCTCGGCCGCGCGCACGGCGAGCTCGGCACCGTGAGCTTCGATATGTTCGGCCAGAAGGGCGGTTGCGTCGGCGCTGACCCGCAGCCCGTCAGCGTGCCGACGGATGATCCCGTCGACGGGCGCGAACGGGAGCTCAACACCCATAACGGAGGGCTGACACTGCCACTCTTAACGCTTTCCGTCGGCCGGAGCGACCCGCTCGGCGTCGATCCGATCGCCATGGCGATCGCCCTCGACGGTGACTTCCTGGCCGAGCATGACCTCGGTGTCGGTCTCGACGGTCAGCGCCTCGTCCCCATCGTCGACGATCGTGGGATCGCCGGTCTGGACGACCGTCCCTGTAAACGTCACGGGCTCCCCGTCGGGCCGACCCTCCGTCGGCTCCGCGTCCGCGAACGCATCCAGTGCGGCCTCGCCGTCCCCCTCGTCGCCGGTCGGGGACGTCCCCTCGGTCGGTACGCGGTCGGCATCGATCGGTGCAACCGCCGACCGCCAGGAGACCGACGCCTCCAGATCGTCCTGCCAGCCCTCCTGGATCTCGACGTCCCCGAGCCAGACCGTATCGCCCGGCGCCAGGTCCCGCTCGGCCTTCGCGCCCCACATGGCCACCCTGATGTCGCCGGAGGCGTCCTGGATGCGGACGTTCCGGACCTGGCCGGTCGACCCGTCGTCGCGGTCGAACTCCCGGACGGGGTCGGTCGAGCGGACGACGCCGGCGAGATCGACCACATCGCCTTCCTCGACGGCCGCGATCGGCGTCGGATCGGGGACGAACTCCACGTCCCGGTCGCTCTCCCGCACGCGGCCCCGGCCGCCGACGTGACACTCGCGTGCACCCTCCCGTTCCCGGACGGCGCCGCCGGTCACGTCGACGTGATCCCCTGGCCCGAACTGCTCGACGGCCTCGGTCCGGTCGTCCCACAGCGTCACCCGGATGCGGCCCGTCTCGTCGCCCACGACCAGGTTCGCGACCCGGCCCTCGGTCCCGTCGTCGCGCTCGAACGTCCGGACCTCGTCGACGTCGAGCACGAGCCCGCTGAGCTCGACACCCTCCTGGCCGACCTCTAGGCGCTCGATCGACGTCCTGGCCTCGAGGTCGACGGCGACCTCGGCGTCCGGGGCCGGCTCGGCGTTGTGCACGCTTACCTCGATGCCGCCGTAGCCCTCCTTCGGCCGGCCTTTCACCCGGATGACGTCGCCGACGTCGAGCTCACCGTCGTCGATGGCCTTGGCGTGCTCGTCCCAGAAGGCAAGCCGGACCGATCCGGTCTCGTCGGCCCCCTCGACGTTGATGACCCGGCCGGTCGCCTCGTCGTCCTCCCGCTCGAAGGTCCGGAGGTCGCCCACGTGGCGGACCTTCGCCATGAAGGAGACCTCCTCCATGCCCGGTTTAATGTCGTCGATCGCCGACACCGTCTCGTCCTGGAGTTCGTGGGCGATCAGCATGGCCGCGGTCTCCTCGTCGGCCAGCCCGGCCATCTCCTCGACTTTGTCTTGTACGGCCGAGCGGAAGTCCTCGAGGGAGACCTCCGCCTCGAGGTCCTCGTAGACCTCATCGATCACGCCCATCGTCTCACCGTCGCTCTGGCGGGTCCAGCCATAAACGTTACCGTCGGCGGGATCCGGCGTTCAAAAGGTGTATATCTCCCCGCGGCGAACCGTCGGTCGAGTCCTGGTAGGGTAGTGGACTATCCTACGGGCTTGCGGAGCCTGTGACCGGAGTTCAAATCTCCGCCAGGACGTTTCCTTCCGGCGATTTCTCGGCCTAGGAGCGAATAGTCGGTACAGTGAAATCCCATCGTTTTTTGACCTTCCTGTCTCCAAAACCACTCCATGGCCATTCGGCCGTTCGTGGATCGTCCCTTGACTCGGAAGCCACTGGACGTAGAGGGTTCCCTGGTGGGGCGAGAGGTCGGCGTGCCCGCCATCCTCCCCGGCGAGTCGTCGCTCGCCGATCAGGTCCGCGTGGCGGGTGCGATCGCGCGGGATACGGGAGGTCACGTCCATCTGATCGATCCGAGCGGGGCGCGCCAGCCGCGGACGATCCCGGCCGACACGGACCCGAGGGCACTGTCCGAGCTCGTCAGCGAGTGGGGTAGTCGGGACGAGCATGCGCCACTGACGACCCGTCAGGCCGCCCGGGTCACTCAGGACTTCGTCACCTCGGCGGATCTCGATACCGTCATCCTGCCCGCCGGCGAGGACGGCCGGCATACCCGGATCGCCACACATCTCGCGTGTGATGTCGTCACGATCAAAGGGGAGGGGCTGGGCGACTGCGCCTCCATGCTGGTCCCCGTGGCCGGCGGCCCCCACGCCGGGCCGACCGTCGATGCGGCCGCGCGCGTGGCGGGGCGATGTGATGCCTGGATGGACCTCCTCCACGTCCTCCCCGCCGGCGCCGACGAGAACGAGATCGAAGCGACGGAGTCCCGCCTGGACGCCATCGCCGAGGACATCGACGCCACCGAATCGGTCACGCCGTGGGTGCTCACGGCGGAAGATGCCGCCGCGACCATCGTCGAGCAGTCCGGCTACTACGGGCTGACCGTCATCGGGGCCCCGACGAGCGGCCGCCTGCGCAGGTTCCTCTACGGGTCGACGAGCGAGGCCATCCGGGCGGATGCCCGGAGCCCCGTGATCGCCGTGCGGTCCTTCGACCGGGACGGCTAATGGCCTGGAGGTCGTGGATTCGGTCGAACGGATGCGTGACGCGATCCGGGTCGGGCTCGCGTTGTTCAACGACGGCTGGTATCACGCCGCCCACGACGCGTGGGAGTCGACGTGGCTCGAGTTGGAGACGGGTTCGGCGGACGAACGGTTCCTCCACGGGTTGATCCAGTTTACCGCGGCGGTCTACCACGTGCAAGAGGACAACCCGCAGGGAGCTGCGGGGTTGGCGGAGAGCGCACAGGAGTACCTCGCGGACCTGCCCGGGACGTACCGAGGGGTAGATCTCGCGTCAGTCCGGGGCGTCCTGACCGCGATCCGGACGGGAGGAACGATCGACCCGACGGCGGCGCGACCGGTGACCCACGAGGGCGAGCCGGTCGGGCTGGCCGCCCTCACCGACGAGGAAACCTGGCAGGCCGCACTGATCGTGGCCGAGGAGGTCGAGGGCGCCGAGGTCGACGTGCTCGAAGGCGCGATTGAGCTCGCCGCAGTGGAAGCCCCCGGCGGACGCTTTCGGCGACTGGTCGGGGATTTCGTCGCCGCGCACGATCGGCGACCGGTGGTCTACAAACGGCTCGCCCAGCACCTTGCGCGGGAACGCCGGCGCCAGGATGAGGTCAAGGGGCTGTTCGATGAGGAGGCGTAGCCTGCCCACCGCACGGGGCGTCGAGGCGTGTCGTTACCTGAAGCCCCATCGTTCCGCTCGCTCTCGCCGCCGATCGATGCGATCAGCCGCGGCGAGCATCGACGGGCCCGAACGGCCTCGGTTAACCTTTCATGGCCGCCCATCACTCTCCCGACTACGACCCATGGGTTCCCCATTGCACCTCCGTCGGTATCGTCCCGACGACCGCCCACGTGTCCAGGAGATCATGGTGGAGGCACTCCGGGACGCCGACGCCTATTTCGAGGGAGTCCCCGACGAGATCGACAAACTCCAGGCGGCCCACCGCCGTGGCGATGGGGAGTTCTTGGTCGGGGAGGTGGACGGCAAAATCGTCGCCACCGGCGCGTATCGGCCACCAACGGGGCTCGCCGTGGACGTGCTGGAGTCAATCCCCGAAGGGACCGCGGAACTCAAACGCATGCACGTGGCCCCGGATTACCAACGACGCGGCTACGGGCAGCGGATGTTAGACACGTTACAACGTCGTGCGCATGATGGGGGATACACGACGCTCGTGTTGGCGACCACGGACCTCCAACCGGCAGCCCAGCGCTTCTACGAGGCCAACGGCTTCACGAGGGTGCATAGTGCGTCCATGAACGCGTTCGAGATATCCTTCGACTTGCTCGTCTATCAGCAAGCCCTCGCGGATTCCATCTAATCGGCCCACACCGCGGGACGAGCGCTTCCCTCAGGAATTTTAAGCGCCACCGCCGGCGTGGGCCCATGAAACTCGTCGAAGCTACCCCGGACGATCTTGACGCCCTCGTCGCGCGGTGGTACGCGTTAGCGAGGTCGGTGGAATCCTACGACCCGTTGAACGAACTCGCATACTCTGACGTCGATGAGATCCGCGGGGACGTCTTCCGCAACCGGCTCGAGGGCGAGGACATGACCGACTACCTCATCGTCCACGAGGATGAGACGATCGGGTTCGTCACGCTCCGTGAGGGCCGCCACCCCTCCCGGGAGTACGCCCACTATCTCCGGATCGTCGACCTCGCTGTCGACGAGGCGTCCCGGAATCGTGGCCACGGCACGGCGGTCGTCGAGCGTGTAAAAGAGCTGGCACGCGACCGGGGCTGTGATCACCTCAAGTCGCGTGCGAGTGGCAGAACGAGGACGCCCGACGCTTCTACCGGCACGCGGGGTTTCGACCCAAGCAAGTCGAGTTCGCGCAACCCCTGGAGTGACCGGGGCTCGCGCGCGTACTTCGAGATACACCGGGGATCGGTCGTCCGTGACGCCCACGGACCTACCGACGACACCGGGTCGGGCTACTCGAATTCGGCGGAGTTATCCCGCGGCTGGTAGTCGAGAACCTCGCGGGCGCGTTCGAGCGAGTAGTATCGACGGTCGTTGTCGCTGATCCCGTAGACGACCTCGTATCCGTACTCCGCCTGGAGACAGCGATCGAACAGGTGGGCACAGTCACGGTGGGAGAGCCACATCGCCTGCCCGCGCTCGTAATCCTCCGGCGGCCGATCCCGGGTCAGGTTGCCGATGCGGACACAGACGACCGGCAGCCCGTCGACGTCATGGTAGTACCGGCCCAGCATCTCCCCGAGGACCTTGCTCACCCCGTAGAGGTTGCCCGGTCGGGGCGGTTCCGTGCCGTCGAGCAGGAACTCCTCGTTCGGCCGGTAGATGTCCGGGACGCGCTCGTCGGTCTCGTACGCGCCGACGGCATGGTTCGAGGAAGCAAACACGAAGCGTTCGACCCCCTCGCGGGCGGCGGCCTCGTAGACCACCTGGGTGCCGTCGATGTTATTGGCGAGCAGCGAGTCCCAGGGGGCCTCCCGGCGCGAGTCGCCCGCGAGGTGGACGACCGCCGACGCGCCCGCGACGGCCTCGCGGATGGCCTCCCGATCGGTGATATCCGCGGCGATCGCCTCCCCGGGGGGATCGCCCGTCGGCGGATCCCGGTCGAGCAGCCGCCAGTCGTACTCGTCGGCCAGCTCCCGCAGGATGGCCTGGCCCACTCGGCCCTTCCATCCCGTCAGAAGTACTGGCCCCGCCATACCCGATCCTGGCGACCTGGATGCAAAGAAGGATACGGTTCGGCCGACCGTCCCGGGACTACTCGACGACGCGCGAGAACGCGAGGTTGCCGCTGACGTTCTCGATATAGACGTTCACCACGTCGCCTTCGGAGGTGCCGGGGACGAAGATCGTGTACTCGCCACGCTGGGCCACCCCATCGCCTTTCCGCCCCTTGCCGGTGATCTTGACCTCGTAGGTCTTGCCCTCCTCGACGGCCTCCTGTTGTTGCTCGGCGCTCGTCTGGCGCCGGCGCTTCGAGACGGGCCGAAAGGCGCCGCAGGCGTCACACCGGAGCATGGGGGTCCGATTCTCCCGCACGAGTCGAGTATCCGGCAGGCCACACTCCGAACAGGTCACGTACTCTTCCACGTACCGGTCGATCGCCGCGCCGAAGTCCTCGCCCGAGAACCGTCCGCTGTACCGCGCCCGGCCCTGTTCGAGCTTCCCGCTCGTGCCGAGATCCCGCTGGATGAACCGGTGGAGATGGTCGTCATCCCGCGAGAGCGCGTCGGCGATGCTCCCGAGGTTCGTCAGCCGGGTGAACGCACCGTCCCGCTGTGGCTCCGGATCCGGGAGATCTAAGCGGTCCTCCGCCGTCCCGATGTCCGGGACTTCCTCCATCGCGCGGTCGAGGCTCGATTCGTAATCCATGTGTGAAAACTTCGGATCGACACGTAAATCCATTCCGTCACGTCTCGGGGCCCACCGCAAACTCCTTGCGCGGCCGGGTCGCTCGTTCCGCCATGTCCGAGCCCACTCCCCGGGAGCGGGCGTGCTTCGAGGCCGGCATCAAGTTCGGCTCGCTGTACCACCAGTTCGCCGGCACGCCCGTCAGGCCGGCGAGCGCCGGCTCGCTCGAACGAGCCATGGCCGAAAGTATCACGAACCAGCCCCACTGCGAGCGCGTCGAGGTCACCATCGATCGGGACCGCGTCGCCGCCGCGGTGGACGGCACCCACGGCTACACCGAGTTGAGCGGGGAACTCTACGACTGCGAGATCGTCGTCGCCGTGGACGGGGCCCGCGCCACCGCCGAACTCGTCCACGTCGACGGCTATCCCGAGATGCGGATCACCGCCCTGGCCGGCCCTGACTGATCACTTTCAGGCCCGGGTGATCGTTTAACCGGCATGGCAACAAACCGTCGTGTATGTCTCAATCGACCCTCGAGGATGAGGACCTCTTCGGGGAGGCCGCCGACGAACTCCGCACCGATGTCGAGGAAGAGCTGACGGCCGCCGAGGCGGCCCTGCCGGATGCCGACGCGATCTGGACGGCCGAGGCCGACAACGTGCTCGGCGTGTTGAACACCCTCCGGACGACGTTGCAGGCCGACGAGGCCCGCGAGCACCTCCGGCAGGCCAAGAAGTGGTACGCCCTCGGCGAGCGGGCGGACGCCTTCGAGGAGGAGTCCGCGCTGGGTACGCGGCTTGAGGACCTCGAGGAGACCGTCGCGGACATCGAGACCGTCCACGAAGCGGTCGACGACGCCGCGGGATCGCTGCCTGGCCTGCGCGAGCGCCTCGACGAGGGCGAGGAGGCCGCCACGCCCTCGGCCGACTAGTCCGCGACCAGCGCGTCGATCAACGTCGCCAGCCGACGTCCCGCCTCCTCGAGTGCCGATTGGCCGAGCTCGGCGTCCGCGATCGTGGGATCGCCGACGACGCCGTTCTCGGAGAACTCCTCGGTGTCGACCGCGAGGTTGACCCCTGCGACCCAAGTCCCCCAGCGCTCGGCGGCATCCGCAGCGGCCCCCTCGAGTCGATCCTCGTGGACGAGCTCCGGCCGGGTCGCCAGCACGCCGGCCGTCTCCACCGCGCCCGCATGCCCCATCGGGACATCGGCCGGGAGCTCGATGGCGTCGAACCAGGTGAACGGCACACACGCCGCGGTGCCCGAGCGGGTGATCGCCGCACAGACCTCCCGGAGGGCGTTGGCATTACCACCGTGGCCGTTGACGACCACAACCTCGGTCCAGCCGTGGTGGGCGAGCCCGCTCACGGCCTCCCGGATCGTGTTGCGGAACGTGTCCGGTGAGAGCCACATCGTGCCGTCGAACGCGCGATGTTCCTCGGCGACCCCGAGCGGCAGCGTGGGGGCGACGAGTGCCCCGTGCTCGCTGGCCTCGACTCCGTGCTCGGCGACGGCCTCCGCCAGGTAGAAGTCGGTCCCGAGGGGCGCGTGGGGGCCGTGCTGTTCGGTGCTGCCCACCGGAAGCAACACCACGTCGACGTCCGCGTCCCGGGCGTCCCTCCAGCTCAGCTCCGCCAGGTGCATGGCGGAACCCTGCGCACGCGGGCGCTTGTAGGTGCTGGTCGGCTCAATCGTCGTCGTCGAGCATTTCGCGGCGTGCGGCGCGCTTGGCCGCCCGCTCGATGAACTCCTCGGGGAGCTCGTCGATCTCGCCGGCCTGGACGCCCCAGAGGTGGGCGTAGAGGCCGTCCTCGTCGAGGAGTTCCCCGTGGGTGCCCCGCTCGACGATTCGCCCGTCTTCGAGGACCACGATCTTGTCGGCGTCCTTGATGGTCGAGAGCCGGTGGGCGATGGCGAACGTCGTCCGGTCCTCGGTGAGCCGGTCGATCGAGCGCTGGATGAGCATCTCCGTCTCGGTGTCGACGTCGCTGGTCGCCTCGTCGAGCACGAGGATCT
>CAZAYR010000017.1:0-28886 GCA_964489365.1 uncultured Salinarchaeum sp. | reverse complement strand
GCTCCTACGGTGTGTGAAACAGGGCGTGCCTGTTCCTACGGGGACAAGTCGGATGTGCCGTTTAAACCCGTCGAACCGGATGCTCAGCCCTCGAGTGGTGCGAATCGACGGGGCCTTAGCGCGCGCAGGCCAACGTTCCCGACGATGGGGGAAGTACTGCTCACCGGGGCCACGGGCGTCCTCGGCCGTCCGTTGCACGACCGGCTACGGGCGGCGGGCCACGACGTGCGCGCCGCGAGTCGATCCCCGCCGGCCGCGGACGGCTGGGTCGCGATCGATCTGGCAGCGGGGGAGGGACTCGCACGAGCCGTCGAGGGTGTCGACCTCGTCGTCCATGCGGCCAGTGATGCCCGTGGCGATCCGCAACGGGTCGACGTGGCGGGCACCGAACACCTGCTGGACGCCGCCGAGGCGGCCGACGTCGATCGTGTGTGCTACGTCTCGATCGTCGGGATCGACCAGATCCCGTATGCGTACTACGAGGCCAAACGCGCGGCCGAACGGCTGGTCGAGGGATCGGATATCCCGGACACGACCATCGTCCGGGCGACGCAGTTCCACGAGTTCGTGGCGTTTCTGCTCGCCCGGATCAGGCGGCTGCCGGTCTGGCCGTTACCGACCCGGTTCCGGATTCAGCCGATCGCTGCGGGTGAGGCCGCCGAGGCGATCGTGCGGACGATCAAGCGCGATCCCGATCGGGGGATGGTCGAAGTCGGCGGGCCCTCGGTCCACACGGTGCGCGAGCTGGCGGAGGCCTATCGCGACGCTCGCGGGCGCTGGCGTCCCATCGTCCGGCTCCCGATTCCGGGGAACATCGCGAACGCGTTCCGGGCGGGGGCGGCGACCTGCCCGGACCGAGCCGTCGGCACGGAATGGGCGGACTGGCTGGCCGCACAGGACGGCGTGCCGGGCCGGGGAGCGTACTAACAGCGCGAGGGATTACTCCTCGAAGTATTCGTCGTACTCCCCGCCGTCGATTTTCTCCTTAAACTCGCGGGCGTCCTCGCCCTCGATCGTGACGCCGAGCGTGACGCAGGTCCCGACCACTTCCTTTGCGGCATTTTTCAGGTCGTAGGCCAGCAGGTCCGGCAGCTTCTGCTCGGCCACCTCGATGGCCTCCTCGATCGAGAGGTCGGCGACGAACTCCTCCTGGGGGACGCCGCTGCCGGTTTCGAAGCCCGCCTTGTCCTTGATGAGCGCCGCGGTTGGCGGCACGCCGACCTCGATGTCGAAACTCCCGTCCTCGTCGTAGGTGATCGTGACCGGCACTTCGGTGCCGTCGAACGCCGCGGTCCGGTCGTTGATCTGCTGTACCACCGCTTGGACGTCGACCGGCGTGGGGCCGAGTTCCGGCCCGAGCGGCGGCCCCGGGGTCGCTTGACCACCGGGTACCAGGGTATCGATCGTCTCAGCCATGGCCGAAACCTGCCCGTCTGCGTTCATAAACCTTCCTTTCAGCGAATCGCCCGAACGCGCGACGCTTGGCCACAAGGACAGGTTTTTCGACCCGGATGGCCGAGGGCCCGACGATGGGGCTCGAGGAGGAGATCGCCGAGATCGAGGAGGAGATCTCCTCGACGCCGTACAACAAGGCGACCGAGGCCCATATCGGCCGGCTGAAGGCGAAACTCGCGGAGAAAAAAGAGCAGCTCGATCGCCAGTCCGGCCCCGGCGGTGGCGGGGGGTACGGCGTCCAGAAAACCGGCGATGCCACCGTCGCGATGGTGGGCTTCCCGAGCGTGGGCAAGTCGACGCTGCTCAACGCGCTGACGAACGCCGAAAGCGAGGTCGGCGCGTACGAGTTCACGACGCTCGAAGTCAATCCGGGGATGCTCGAGTACAACGACGCGAGCATCCAACTGCTCGACGTGCCCGGGTTGATCGAGGGCGCGGCGGCGGGCCGCGGCCGTGGGCGGGAGGTCCTCTCGGTCGTCCGGAGCGCCGATCTCCTGTTGTTCGTGATCTCCGTCTTCGAGATCGAGCAGTACGAGCTGCTCTCGGAGGAACTCTACAAGAACAAGGTCCGCATCGATGCGGAGCCGCCACGTGTGCGGGTCCGCAAGCGCGATCGGGGCGGCATCACCATCCAGGCCTCGGTCGATCCCGGCCTCGAGGACCGGACGATCAAGGACGTCCTCCGCGAGCACGGCTACGTGAACGCGACCGTCACCATCCGGGAGCCGCTCACGGTCGATCGGCTGGTGGATGCGATCATGGACAATCGGGTCTATCTGCCGTCCCTTGTCGCTGTCAACAAGACGGATCTCATCGAGCCCGAGTACGTGGAGACCGTCGAGGCCGAGCTACGCGACCACGACCTCGATCCCGACGAGGTGGCGTTCATCTCCGCGGAGGAGGAACGCGGCCTCGACGGGCTCAAGTCCCGTATCTGGGCCCGGCTCGGGCTGATGCGGGTGTACATGGACAAGCCCGGCCGGGGCGTCGATTGGGACGAACCGCTCGTGCTGGCCGAGGAAAGTACCGTCGCTGATGCCATGGAGACGCTCGCGGGCGACTTCGCCGAACGGTTCCGGTTCGCGCGGGTCTCCGGGCCCAGCGCCAAACACGAGGAACAGCAGGTCGGCACCGACCACACCCTGGCGGACGGCGATGTCCTCAAGCTGGTGCTGCGGCGGTGATCACATGACGGCACTGCGGCTCATGTGCCCCTCGATCGATTCGAGGACGTCGACAGCGGAGACACAGCGTTCGGTCGGGTAGATCGTGCCGTCCTCGTCCCGTCTGATGAACGCGCTCTCCTCGAGCCGGGGGAGATGCCGGTGTCGCAACTCCGTCCGGAGGTGACATCCCTCGCGTTCTCTGCCATCGAGAAGGCCCGCCACCAGTTCCCCCGCGGAGACCCCGCGATCCTGGTCGGCCAGCACACGGACGATGTCCCGTCGTCGCGCGTCGGCAAGGACCGTGAGGAACTGATCGAGGCCGGCCGATCGGGTGATGTGGAGGGATGGCTCCGATCCGCCAGCATGGGAATTACCATCGGCCATTATTCCTAACAAGTCCGTGATGATACTTACCTCTTTTTCACAATTGGCAGAAGAGTTCGGTGCCGGGGTAACTGTCGTCGACTCAGGCGGTCGGACTGACTTCGTTCGGATCGAGTTCGCCGTTCAACAGTGCCTCCGCCCGGTCCCGGTCTTCCGGATAGCCGACGTCGACCCGCCAGCCGTTCATCCGGATGGCGTCGATCGTGCGTCCACTGCGGAGGAGCAGGTCGATCGCCTCGCTGATCTCGTATTCGCCCCGGTTGGAGGGCTGCGTGAGGTGACAGGCGTGGAAGATCGCCGGCGTGAAGGTGTAAAAGCCCGTCATCACGAGGTTCGACGGGGGATCGTCGGGCTTTTCGACGACCTCGACGATCTCGCCGTATTTGTTCGTTTCACAGACCCCATAGCGGCTGGCTTGGTCCATCGGCACCTCCTCGACGAGGAACGCCGCGTCGGCACGATCCTCCGCCTGGCGATTCACTACATCCCCGAGGTTCGCATCGAAGATGTTGTCTCCCAGCATGAGCATGAAGTCGTCGTCGACCTGCTCCTCGACGGTCAGCAGGGCATGCGCCAGCCCGTTTTGCTCGCGTTGGTGGGCGTACGTGATGGGGATGTCCTCGTAGCTGTCGCCGTAGTGTTCGATGATGTCTTCCTTATGAAATCCCACCACCCCGAGGAACTCCTCGGCGCCGAGGCCGGCGAGTTCGTCGAAACAATGGGTCAGGATCGGTCGGCCGGCGACGTCGACCATCGCTTTCGGCTTGTCCTCGGTCAGAGGTCGGAGGCGGGTGCCCTTGCCGGCAGCTAGGATGACCGCTTGCATGCTCGAAACCCACCTGCGGCATCAGTAAATATTTAATGCCCCCTACTATGCGTAACCGCCGGAGTAACGAACCGCCGACGTCGAGTGCTACACGTTGATTGCCGTGGGTGTACAATCGCCGAACGAACGGAAGGACCATGTCGACGATACGGAGCCATTGGCCATGCATATCGCGGTGATCGGCAGCGGCTACGTGGGCACGACCCTCGCGGCCGGGCTGGCCGACCTCGGCCATCAAGTCACAGCGGTCGATATCGACGAGGAAATCGTCGCCTCGCTCAACGCTGGCCGCCCCCCGATTCACGAGCCGGGATTGGACGCGCTCGTCGGTGAACATGCCGGGGATCGGCTGACGGCGACGACGGATGACGGGGCGATCGTCGACGCCGATCTCGTCTTCGTCGCGGTGCAAACGCCGAGCCGCGAGGACGGCAGTATCGACGTGTCCGCACTACGGGGGGCGACGCTCGACGCGGCCCGCACGCTTGCGGACTCGGACGCGGATGACGCGGCCGTGCTCGTCATCAAGAGCACGGTGACCCCGCCACAGCTCGGAGAGATCGCGGAGGCCGTCGAGGACGCGACCCGGGATGGACGGCGGCGGGTCGAACTGGCGACGAATCCGGAGTTCCTCCGGGAAGGGACCGCCGTCGAGGACTTTCGAACGCCGGATAAAATCGTCTTCGGGACCGAATCCGAGGAAACCACCGACCGTCTCCGCGCCGCATTCGAGCCGATCATTGAGGACGTGAATCCCGCCGTGATTTCGACGGGCCCCGGAACGGCGGCGATGATCAAGTACGCCAACAACGCCTTCCTCGCGACGAAGATCTCGCTGATCAACGACCTCGGGAACATTTGTAAGGAGTTCGGTATCGACGCATACGAGGTGGCGGAGGCGATCGGCACCGACCATCGCATCAGCGAGCGATTCCTCCGGTCGGGGGCTGGATTCGGTGGGAGTTGCTTTCCAAAAGATGTCAAGGCACTGATTTCATCTGCGAGGTCCGCCGGTTACGAACCGAACGTGTTGCAGGCCACCTTGGATGTCAACGCGATCCAACCCGACCGCCTGCTGACCCTCCTCTCCAGTCACGTCGCACTTGACAATGCCCGCATCGCCGTCCTCGGGCTGGCGTTCAAGCCCGGCACGGACGATATCCGGAATTCGCGAGCCATCCCCGTGATCGAGGGGCTGCTCGAACGCGGGGCGGACGTGGTTGCCTACGATCCGGTGGCGACCGAACCCATGAAGGAGCGGTTCCCGGCGATCGCCTATGCCGACTCGGCGGCCACGGCACTGGCCGGTGCCGATGGGACTGTGGTCGTGACCGACTGGGACGAGTTCGCGACGCTCGACGAGGAGTTCGACGCGATGGCCGACCCCGTCGTCGTCGACGGACGCCGGATCGTCCAACGCCGGGAGGGCATCACCTACGAGGGGCTGACCTGGTAACGATCATTCCAGCCGGTGCCGATCGACTGCGCCGGCGGGGGCGTCCGCGAGCGTTTGCAGGGCCTCGGCTTCCATCTCGTGCAAATCCCCCGGGAGGACGAGTACGTGGAGCGGCGGCCCGAAGTCACCCGCCCCGAGCTTGGCGACCGTATCGGCACGGACGGTCGGCGCGTCGCTGCCCGCCCGGGCGATGACCACCCCGAGGGTGTCGCCGAACGGGGGCGTCAGTACCCCGGCCGCGGTATCCGCAGCGAGCGCTTCGTCTCCGGTTTCGTCGAGATCGAGATAGACGAGCGTATGCCATCCCCGGTCACGGTTCGTCCGAATGGTCTCGCGGACGCTGGTCGGCACGTCCTCCCCGAAGGTCCCCGGGAAGGGGAGCGTGGTGGCCTTCCCGAAGCGGTAGTTCTGCAGGCCCGTCAATCCCGCCGCGGCGGTCTCGATGCTCGGCGCATGGACGATGCGGGTCTCGATGCCTTCCTCGATGGCCCGCAACCGGAGGTCCACGTGCGTGGTCGACACCATCGGATCTCCCCCCGTCAGGAATACGACCTGGCGATCGTCGGCGTTGGCGAGGAGCCCCTCCGGATCGGTTTCGATCGTCTGCCGGTCGAGGACGTCGATCTCGGCCCCGTGAAAGCGGGCCAGTGACGCGGGATCGGCGCCGCCCAGCCGGCTGGTGTAGAACTCCGCGACGACGTGGTCGGCCTCCCGGATCAGCCGTCGTCCACGGAGTGTGACGGACTGTTCGTCGTAGAGGCCTAGGCCGACGAACGCGAGCATACAACCCCGGGACACGTAGCCAGCCCGTAAGCCTGTGCATCCGGATCAGTAGCCATTAACGCCGGGCGGCCGAACCGCGCCTATGGAGGTGCCGTGCGTGCGCGTTCCGCGCCAGGAGGGCGAGCGCACGCGTCAGCGCCTGGCCGACGCCGACCTGATCGATCGCCGGTTTCGGATCGAGGCGGCGGGCGGCTCCGTGTACATTCCCATCCGGACGCCTGGGGTCCTCGAGGAAGAATACGACATCGTCGACCGCGAGCCCACACGGCGAAAGCAGCAAACGCTTCCCCGGGATCTCCTGGACGAACCACCGTCGTACGAACGGTTGGGGGAGATCGCTTTGATCGACGAGGATGAGCCGGGGCGTGCCGAGGCCGTGGCGGACGCGATCGTGGACTCGGCCCTGCCGATCCGGGCCGTGCTCAACAGCCAATCGAAGATCCAAGGGGAGGAGCGGGTCCGTGAATGGGAGCTCGTCGCCGGCGAGGACACCGAGACGGTCCACCGGGAGTTCGGGGCCGAATTCGTCGTCGACGTCACGTCCACGTACTTCTCACCCCGGCTCGCGACGGAACGGCATCGCGTCGTGTCCCAAATCGGGGAGGGCGAGTGCGTGTTCGACATGTTCGCCGGGGTCGGCCCGTTCTTGATCCCGGCCGCGATGGCGGGCGCGTCGGGCGTTGGGGTGGACATCAACCCCGCGGCCATCGCATATCTCGAAGAGAACGCCCGAAGGAACGGCGTTGCCGACCGGATCACGGCGATCGAGGGCGACGTGCGCGAGGTCGCGGCGGGGTACGAACGATGGGCCGACCGCATCATCATGAACCTCCCCCACCGGGCGGGCGAATTCCTCGAGACGGCCGGGACCATTGCGGGCGATCAAGCCGTCGTCCATTACTATGACATCCAGCCAGAGGACGATCCCTTCGGCCCGGGCCGGGCCGCCATCGATCGGGCCCTCGCCGATCGCTTCGGGATCGAGGTGCTCGAGGAACGGGTCGTCCGATCGTACGCGCCCCACGAGGTGAACGTCTGTCTCGATGTCCGCCTCGAGCGTGAGGCCTGATCGATGGCCTGATCGGAACCCTTATTGAAAGATTGTCCGTACTCGTGACCGGTGCCGGTGTAGCTCAGCTGGCAGAGCGAATCCTTCGTAAGGATTAGGTCGAGGGTTCAAATCCCTCCACCGGCTTATAAAAAGCAAGGGTCCTTGCTTCGACGAACTTTCTGCGAAACAGGAATTATTCGGGATCTTCGGGTTGTCCCAGTTTCATTGCAACGACACCTCCGTTCTCGGTGATCACGTCGTGCTCGCGTCGTAACTCAGCGAGTGCCCCCGCATGAACGACTACGTACTCGACGTCTGGATCCTCTCGGAGTTGGTTCTCAGAAAGCACGGCTAAGGGTCTGTTCGCGTGGAAGGCAAACACATCGTGGCTTCGGAATACTTCATCTTCTAAATAAATCACTGAATCGTGAGGCGTTCCCCCGAACGCAGTGCCCAATTCTTCTTGAGCCGTTAACGTGTCATCCGTCATTGCTTGTGTCGGGAAGATCGCAAACAACGTCGGGTACGCGATGAGAAATACGAGCGCCATCACGAGCACCCCGAGTCCCACATAGCGGGTCCCGGTGAGCGTGAATGACCAATTTCGATTCTCATTTATCGAATTCCATGAATCGGATATCTCTGCAGCAATCCGCCCGCAAAATAACGCAAGCGGGAGAATCATCGGCTGGACGTACCACCAGTGATTCCCTCCGGCGATCGCGAAGGTGATGGCAGGCGCAAAAACCCACCACAGGAAGAATATCTCGATTGAGGTTCCCGACCATCCCGCCCGTAATACCTGATATCCGACGTATGAGATTGCCAGGATTACGAAGGGCGCATAATACTGCGGATCCGTGAAAATGAAACGGAAGTAGGGATAATCCATGAACGTGAAGATCGCCTCATTTCCTCCCCATCTCGTAGCTCGATCCATCTGTCGGAAGATCAAACCACGGAGCAGTTCGGACGGATAGCGACTCCAGGCATAGATCGGCCAGGGCAGAATCAACCCCCACGCGAGCACCCCGCCAAGCAGCGTATCCCGGTTGCGGTAGTCTCGCCATCGAACGACCACCAGCGGCGCACAAATGAACAGAAAAACGCCAGCCGCAACACCTTTGGTGAGAACTGCCGCTGCCGCGGCGATCCCCGCAGGGAATAGGAACCGGCTACGATCCCGAGCACGGAAGACCCACCACACAAACAGGCTGCCGAACAAAACGAGTGGGATATCGAGGTCGCCAGATCGACCGCCGTGCGCAGGGATATAGACCGTTGGAAGCATCAGTACCATCAGCGCACTCCCAAACCCCGTCCGCCAACTGTAGAGGTACGTCCCGATACGGTACGCCAGGAGGGCCAGCGCGAGCGTCATGAGTGCGGCCGGTAAGCGCAACGCGAACACAGTCACACCAAGCAGGTCCATCGAAACCGCCTGGAACCACATGCCGAGCGGAGGTTTTTCGAAAAATGGCGTTGGATCCGGCGGATTTGGATACGTATTATGTGGGATCAACCAGTAACCGTGTTCGACCATATGCCGGGCAGCGTTTCCATAGATGGCTTCATCCACGTGCCTGAGCGGGACGTAGGAGCCTAATCCAGGCAGGTAGACGAGCAATCCGATCACAGCAACCAACAGGGGCGGGACGTAACCTCGATGGGTCTTGAGAACCGCGGTCGATCCCGTTGGAAGGGGAAAGACTCTCGATCGTCGTCCTTCCATCCTTCGACCGATTCACGGGTGATTCTATAATTATCAGCTCTGTAATCATCATCCTCAATTTGCCCTTAAGCGGTGAAACATGCGTTGCGGTGCCTACCGGAAACACTCTCGACTCGGCGGGGATGGGCTCGCAGACCGTGTCTTCCGAAGGGCGCGCGCGGGGTACGCCCGGGTGACTCTATTCGATGGACAGTTAACCGAAGCCTCCCAGATGCCGGACTGGCGGGCGTAACACAGGGCCGGGAACGCGGGGGGCCTCACCCCTCTCCACGCGAGTCTACCACTGCTCCGATCCGCTCACCATCGTCCATGGGGGGCACCTCGTCGTCGCCCATGCCCGTCGTGACGATGGTCCGGATCGCCGCTCTTACGGACAGCTCACTCTCGTACATTTCGTTCTCCGGGACGAACAGGAGCACCCCTTGTGTGGGGTTCGGGCTGAGCGGCACGTAGACGCTCGAGACCGACTCGTCGGCGAGCGCCGACGCGGCACCGTCCGCCGCATCCCCCGTGACGAACCCCAGGCGGTACACGCCGTCCCGCGGATACTCGACGAGGACGACCTCCTCGTAACTCGAACGCCGATGCACCAACGCCGTGGCGACCTGCCGGACGCCCCCGTAGACGACACTGACCAGGGGGACGAAATCATGACCTGGCCCATACGGCCGAACACGCGCTGGCCGATCCCCCGCTGGGCGATGTACCCGAGCACGGCGAGGATGATGACCAGCATCCCCAGCGCGACGACCTGGGCGATCAGTTCGATATTGGCCGTCAGGTCAACCAGTCCCGACGCCTCCACGAGTGGGTTGATGAGCGTGGTCAGCCATTGAAAGACGAAATTGAACACGAAGACCGTCACGACCAGCGGGGTGGCCAACACGATGCCCGAAATAAGACTGCGTTTCAGCGTGTCGCATAGCAGGCCGGGGACGGGTCGCGGACTAAACGTTCGGGCTCGGCCGTTTGGATGGGACCCACGCCGCCGGGCGAACGTTCAACGATGCGGCCCGGTCGGCTCTTCCACCTCGACGCCGTCCATCCCCAGTTCCGCGACCTCCCATGCCAGGTATTCCCGGAGTGCATCCTCGATCGGGCGATGTTCGATCCCGAGCTCCCGTCTGGCCTTCGCGTTGTCGACGAGGACGCGTCCGCTGGCGAAGAAGGCCAGGAGTTCGCTCTCCAGTCCTTCCGGCGGTCTGGTGACCCGCTCGGCCACGGACATGACCCGACTTAATCCCCCGAAGACGGTCCCGGGGAGCGCTCGCGGCGCCTGAATCCCCGTGAGATCCTCGACCATCCCGAGCACCTCGGGCACGGGGCGGGATTCGCCCGCGATGATGTACTCTTCGCCGGCCGCGCCTTCCGCCATGGTCCGGGCGAGGTTGTCGGCGACGTCCCCGACGTAATCCCATGGGAGTGCGAAATCACGGGGGATCATGGGGAGGTTCCCCCGGAGGTGCCCTTGAAACGCCGTCCGTGGCGTGCCACCGAACGCCTTGTCCCCGGGCCCGAAGACTGCACCGAGAGTTGCAATCACGAGCGGGAGCCCGTCATCGATCATGGGTTCGGCGACCTCGTAATGGGCCCGCCACTTCGTCCGTTGGTACACGGTCGGGAACGCGTTCGGCGATCGATACCCTTCATCGACGACCTCCCCGTCCGTGTTCCCGTACACGCCCACGGTACTGACGTAGACGCCTTTCTCCACATTCTCCTCGTCCATGAGTTCGAGGACGTTCCGGGTCCCGTCGACGTTGATGCGCCTGGCCTTCTCGGCCTCCCATGGGCCTGGGCCGATCTGGAACCAGGCGGCGAGGTGAAAGACCCGGTCGGCGTCGCCCATCGGCCCGCGGAGGCTATCTTTCTCCGTAATGTCACCTTCCGCGATGTCGACGGCGTCGGGCAAGTGGGCGGCGTTGGCCGCATCGCGGGTAATGGCTGTGACGGCGTGACCCCCATCGACGAGATCCTCGACGAGGTGCGTCCCGATGAACCCGCTGGCCCCGGTCACGAGGTAACGCATGAACAGTACTCTCGCACGTCGCTGATGAACATTATGTATCTATCCTGCCACTATACTCCCGAATCGCGTCGTCCGGCCCTCCATCGTTGGTGAATCGCCAAAGTCCAGAGTGTCCCATCGCTGGACTGCGGCGCGCTCCGTCGGCTCATCGACTCATTTATTCAAGCGGCCCAAACACCTCCGTCTGGGCTACTTCCGACTTGCCGGAAAGGAGACCAGACCGCAAAGGGCGTTCGAACCATCGCCCCAAGCCTCAAATTATGTCGAACGAACCACAATCCGATGCATCCCTCGACGAGTTGAGTCACCAACTGTACGTGGACGGGCTCACGGATGGACTCTCCGTGATCCCGCCGACGGAAGATCGCGTGCAGGAAATGCTCCGAGGAACGGATCATTCTCGGGACCATGTCCTCGGCCGACTGGGGAACACGGACAACCCGCTCACCGTCGAACAACTCGCCGCGAACGCGGTGATGGCGGGGTGTGTCCCCTCCTACATGCCCGTGTTGGAGGCCGGCGCCCGGGCGATGGCCGACCCCCAATCGAACACGATTCAGATCTCCGTCAGCACGGGCTCCTGGGCGTACTTCTGGATGGTCAACGGCCCGGTGCGACACAAGCTGGACATCGAATCGGGGTCGGGCGCGTTCGGTCCCAATTTCCACGCGAATCAGTCGATCCCCCGTGCCCTGGGGATGGCCTACCGGAACACCGCGAAGATCTACCCGGGCGAACAGGATATGGGAGTCATGGGGAACCCCGGGAAGTTCTCCCTGCTGGCTGCGGAAAACCAGGAGGCCAGCCCCTGGGAACCATACCACGTCACGCACGGATACGATGCCGACGAAAGTACGATCACGATCGGGGCGCCGAACAGCTGGCTCCAGTGGCTCCCGAGCGAGAATACGGCCGAGCACGTTGTCGAGGGCATGATCCTGAACACGCCGCGGTCGATGCGAGGCGACGCGAGCAACCGCTATTACGAAAACAATGCCACCATCTTCCACCTGATCAACCCATACAATGCCGAGGAACTCGGCAACGAGGATCTGAGCAAGGACGAGATCAAGGAGTACATGGTCGAAAATTCCTACGTCGAGGTCAATCGCTACCTCGGCGCGCCGGGTGACGTCGACGAGGAGGCCACCCTCTCGTCACGGCAGTACCAGCAATACTACGATACTGGATCGATCAAACTGTTCGTCGTCGGTGGCGCAGGGCGGGTCAACGCAATGGCGGGGATGTCCCTCGGCGGGCCGGTCACGAAGAAAATCGAGTTTCCGAACGGCTGGGAGGAACTCGCCGAGGAGTACGAACTCACCCCGGACTGGTTCCCCGACGAGGGCTTTTACGACTGATCGACCTGTCCCCGATCGGGGGAAGGCTCGCCCGCACTTCACCGCAACAGAATCCTTTTCCCCCAAGCGAGGACTCGCGATCAACCATGGATGCCGATGACGTCTCCGAGACGGATGTCAAGACCCCGAAGGGACCGCCTGCGGACATCGAGACCCGCATCGTGCGGCGGGACGAGGCCCCGGAGCGGGAAACGGTCGAGGCGGATGTCTGTGTCCTCGGGGCGGGCATGTCGGGGGTGTCGACGGCGCTCACGGCCGCGCGAAACGGGCTCGAGGTGGTGCTGATCGACGCGGCGCCGTCGGTCGGGGGGTCGGCGGTGAACTCCATCGTCGGGTCGATCGCGGGCTTGCACGACCACAGCGAGGATCCCGAGCGGCTCACCCACGGGATCGCCGACGAGCTGACCGAGGAGCTCATCGAGGAGGGGTCGATGATCGAGCGGTATAGCGAACACATCGGGACGACGATGTACTCCTACGAGGAGGTCCGGCTGGGCCGGTGGATGGAACGCAAGATCGAGGCCGAGGGGATCAAGACGCTCCTCGGCTCGGTCCTGGAGGACGTCGCGTTCGCGGATCGACGCATCCAGCACATCGACTGTGTCAACCGGTTCGGCCCGATCCGCATCGTCGCCGACGGCTGGGTGGATGCCTCCGGCGATGCCGTGCTCACGTGGGAGAGTGGGCTGGAGGTGCGCGAGCCGGTGGCCCCGATCTACGGGACGCTGAGTTTCACCATCGAGAACTACGATCCGGAGGCGGTCTCCGAGGGGATCGTGACCGACGTCCGCGAGCGGTTATCCGAGGTGAACGACCAGTACGGCCTCGACCGGGGCGAAGGGGCGCTCGTCCACCAGGAGAACGCGGAGTTCCTCACCGTCAACTTCAATCATATCGAGACCCCGCTCGAGCCGCTCGGGTACGCCCAGATGGTCTTCGAAGGGAGGCGGAAGGCCGATCACTTCGTCACCTTCCTCCGGGAGGAGTTCCCCGAGATCTTCGGCGAGGTGCGGGTCCGGGCCTACGGCGATCCCGGAATCCGCCAGACGCGGTGGATCAAGAGTCGCGGGCAGTTCACGCTCGAGGACGTTCGCACGGGCCGACGGCCCGACGATGCGATCGCTCGGGCGGCCTGGTGGGTCGAGCTCCACGATACGATCGACGAGCTCCACGTCGAACACTGGGACGCGGGCCACGTGTACTATCTCCCTCTTTCGTGCATGATCCCGGACGGCGCGGACAACCTCCTCGCCGTTGGCCGATGTGTGGACGGCGATCCGCACGCGCTGTCCGCGATCCGCGTGATGGGGCCATGTATCGCCATGGGGACGGCCGCGGCCCATGTGTTGGATCTCGCGGGCACCGATCCCGTGCACCAAGTGGATATGACGGCATTGCAGGGCCGGCTACGCGAGAATCTGGGCGATGTGTAACAGATGTCCGAGATTGGCCGGCGGTAGGCGCCCGAGCTATCTGGATGGTAGGGTAATCGGGACACCGAGGAGCAGTGGATCTGGGATGAATCGATCCAAACGGGTCAACCCGGAGCCAAGGTGCCAGGCGTTACCTCGATACTCGGCCCCCCGACGACCCCATACGGATGTGGTCAATCTCCGAGAACGAGCGGACTTGGACTGGAACGGCCATTTACGCGTATCCCGCCCTCGGACGCGCCGATACGCTCATCGGGGAGTCGTCCTCGTCAGCAAGTGATCGGCAGCGGGCGATGACCCGGACGGATTCTCGGGGAGATTCCGGACGTCGTTCGCGTTCAGTTGTAGTCAGAGGCGCAAGGGAATTCGTCGGGATGATCGAGCGGGGTATCCCCCTGCGGCCACTCCGGCGTTAGATCGGCGTCTTCCGGCTAATGCAAGCGGTCCTGGTCATCCCAGCTCCACCCGGCCTCCTCGAGGACGCTTCGGGCCGCGTCGGGGTTGGAATCGGCACTGTCGGCGATCTGGGTCAGCACCTCGTCCGGGTTGTCCGGATAGTACGGATGAGACTTCCCGTAGAAACACGAGTAAAGATGCGGGGGTGAGTCCCCGAAGTCGACGACTTCGTTGTCTTCGTTTCTCGAATATGCCTGTGAGATGGCCATTCGGAACTCCCGGAACATGGTCGGTCCGAAGTTCATTTGCGGAATCAACCAACCATCGAAGAAATTCTGGGTCACGCTAGTGTTGGCGGTGTCGGTCATGTTCTGTTCGATATCGTTCTGCATCGTCGGCGACGGCTGACGAAGCAACGTAATGTCCCCATTTTGGAACGCCCGATACGCACTCGGCGTGTCCTGGTAAACCTGAATCCTGATGTCGTGTTCGGCCGGCTCGAAGAAGTCGGCGTAGGGCGTGAGCTGTAGAATCTGCTCGCGGTCGTAGTTCTCGACTTCGTAGGGCCCGGACCCGATGATGGTATCAAGCCCGACGTTCTCCGGGTTGTCCTCGGCACCCGCATCCAGCCAGATGTCTCGCGGCAGAATGCCCCACATCGCGACGTGGTTCCGCATAAAGGGCGCGGCGGCCTCCGTGAGATTGATTTCGACGGTGGAGTCGTCGACTACTTCGATCGAGTCGTAGGGTTGTTCCTCGACGTTGATGTAGACCCCGGGGTTATCCTGGAGGAACTCGAAGGTCCATTTGACGTCCTCGGGGGTGACCGGATCTCCGTTATGGAACGTCGCGTCGCGGAGCGTGAACGTGAACGTTTGCGCGTTGTTCGAGATCTCCCAGTCCGACGCCATCCCGGCCACGAGTTCGTAATTCTTGTCAAACCGTACCAATGGGTGGTATATCAGATAATTCCAATTCAGAAGACCCACCGTGTCTTCCATTACTTGGTGCGTTTGACTCTCGACTGCCGAGGCCGTCTGATTCCACGATAGTTGCTCGGCGTTCGTGAGATTCGCTTCCATGAGGAAATCGTAATTCCCCGTCTTCATCCCCCAGTCTCCGGCATCGGCAAACTCGACCATATCCGTCCGCCATGCGCCACGCGTCACGGATGGACCGATATTGATCCGTTCGACCGCTTCGGACGCAATCGCCATGGCATCGTACACGACTTGACGGCGTTCCTCAGGATCCGAGATCGCGACCTGCTCGTCCACCAACTGGGAGAATTCACAGTCGGCAAACTGAGATCGATTCCCGATCCCGTTCGCCCCAGCACCGGTGATGTGCCCTTCCCGCAGCATCGGGTCGGGATCGAGGTACGTCGGGGAGGCCAGCTGGCCATCGAAGAACATGTGACATTCGCGCGCATCTTGGAAAATGTCATTATAGTGGGTCAAGATCTCCTTCGGCTGCGCTTCGCATTCAACCCCCAGGTGTTCCTCGTACGCTTCCATCGCGAGCTGGGTTTGCGACTCGATACTCGCACTCGTGGAGCCGAGGCCGGTCGGCCACTGGAAAGTCACTGTCGGCACGCGCTCGCCCTGCGGAGCGTCGTCGTCCGAGTCGCCATCGGAGTCGGTTCCGTCGTCGCCGTCGTCCCCGTCACCGTCATCGTCACCGAGACACCCGGCGAGAGCGGCCGCTGCCGTGGCGGAGAGGGCGCCGATATAGGCCCGTCTGTCGATCGAATCACTTCGGCTCTCGTCCATCGTTGAATCTGTGATCGTCATGGTGTGGGACAGCTTCCGTTGCCGGAGTTAACCGCCATCCGCTAGCAGCGATAGCCTTCTGCCTCTTTAACCGTTCGGTAAGGGAAGCCGCCGGATGCGGCGGATCGGCGGGAATCGTTTAACAGGTCTGTCAATGGAGAATGGCCCTGGTCTCTGCCAATGGTCGTCGAGGCGAGGGCATCCGCCTCGGCCGTCTCCCTCATCTATGCCCCCCAACACCCGGGTCTAGTTGCACAGCGACCATCACGACTCACCGCTCATGGCTCGTTGCGACAGAGGAGAACGCCTCGTGGTCGCGATTTCGGAACCCGTTCAAAGCGTTCGTTTTATGCGGAGGTCGATATAGCGCCAAGAACGGTCTCTTTCACGTTGACGGGTCGTGGGCATTGGCTCGCGTTCCTAGTGAAGCCGATAAGAAACGGCGGGATCCACCGAATGCGGCGTTGATACAGGAGAAGGACCGAGCGACGGGAGAATGGGTCCCTCCACACGATCCTGGAAATACCAGGCGTCCAGGATGCGCGATCGCACCCCGAGCGCCCCGATCGATCCCGGATTCGTGCCCCCGGGTCCCCGGTCACCCCTCCTCGTAGCTAATCCTGGGATCGATTAACGTGTAAGCGATGTCGACGATGAAGTTGCCGATGATGATCCAGATCGCGATCAGCATGAAGATGAACTGGATGACAGCAAGGTCGCGGGTGAGTATCGAATCGTAGACGAGGAGGCCGATGCCGGGCCAGTTAAAGACGACCTCGATGAGCACGAGACCGCTGATGGCGGTCGCCGTCACAGCCGGGAGCAACGTCACGACCGGGAGGGAGGCATGGCGCATGATATGTTTGAAACGGGTCATGTCCCCCAGGCCTACCATCTCGTGATAGAAACTGAACTCCTGGCCTTTGACCTCCACGACACTCCCGCGCATCACAAGCGCTGGGTAATAGAGATATTTGAGCGTGATCGCCAGGAACGGTAGCGTGTAGTGATACCAGAAGTCCCTGGTGAGGTAATAGCCGAGGTGGGAGTCGACGAGATTTCGCGTCTCCGGCGAGATCATGCCACTCGCTGGGAACAATCCAAACGTGGCGGAGAAAATGAACAGGATGATGATACCGATGAAGAAGTCAGGGGTCGTCCCAACGAGGGTCGGGGGAAAGACGCCGAACCGTTCCAACAGCGTGTCCTCGTTCGTCCCAAGAATCCCGCCGTACAGTGAGCCCAGCAGGAACGACGTCACGATTGCCGGCAGCACGAGGATGAGCGAATTCGCCAGCCGGGGAAGGACGTACTCGACGACGGGCTGGTGGGTCACTCTCGAAGTACCCGCATCGCCCGTGGCCATGTTGATCATGAATTGGAAATACTGTATGTGGAGCGGTTCGTTGAGCCCCCATTTCTCTCGCAGCCGCGCGGCCGTCTCCGGGGACGCCCCCTCCCCGACCAGAAACGTCACGTAATCCCCCGGCATCAGGCGGAAGGAGAAAAACAGGAAGGTCGCGATCCCGATGATGAGGAGGATCGACACGACCGCACGGCGGAGGATGTACTGGACCGAGCTCATTCGGCCTGCACCTCCTCGGCCGTCCCGGCGGGCTGTGAGCCCGTGACTTCCGCATGGTCATAATAAAGGTGACAAGCCGCCGCATGACTGTCGTCCTCCAGGTTCACCAGGCGCGGGCGCTCGTCACAAATGTCCATGCGTTCGGGACATCGGTCCTTGAAGCGACAGCCTGTGGGGAGGGCCTGGGCATCCCCGGCCGCTCCCTTGATCTCCGTCCATTCACGACGGTGGTGGGGATCAGGGATGGGGATGGCTCGGATCAGCGCTTGCGTATACGGGTGTTTCGGCTCATCGATGATTCTCTTCGTCGGTCCCGTTTCGACGAGCCGGCCCAGGTACATGACGTTCACGTGATCGCAGATGTAGGACACGGTCGACAGGTCGTGAGAGACATAAATCATCGACGCGTCGTATCGATCCGTCAGGTCGTTCAGGAGCCGGAGGATCGACGCTTGCGTGGAGACATCCAACATCGACACTGGTTCGTCCGCGAGAATGACTTCGGGTTCCACGATCAACGCCCGGGCGATGGCCACCCGTTGTTTCTCCCCGCCGGACAGTTCGGACTCCTTGCGATCGATGTACTCCTCGGCCGGTTGGAGTTGGACTTGGTCGAGAACCTCGAGAATGCGGCTCTCGGACATCTCCAAGTTATGAATCCGGAGCGGCTCTTTGAGCGTCTCCCTCACCGTGAAGTGCGGGTTGATCGTGTTGTAAGGGTCTTGAAAGATGATTTGCACTTCTCGTCGGAACGTTTTCCAATCCTGCCGGCTGAATTCGGAGACCGGCGTGCCCTTGTACAGAAGTTCGCCGGACGTGGGTTGGTGGCCTCCGATTAAGGTCAGCAAGAGGGTCGATTTCCCACACCCGCTCTCGCCGATGATCCCGTGGACCTGGTTCCGGTGGAGAGTCAGGTCGACCCCATCCACCGCACGGATCTTCGAGGCTGATCCGCCCGAAAGCCGCGATTTAATCCGTTCGAGGATATTTGTGGTTTGGTCGAAATGTTTCTCGAGATCCCGCAGTTCCATGACCGGGCGCTCCGATGACGGATGACCGGTGGTCTTGGCGTTCGCCATCAGCTATCCACCTCCGACACTTCGTTTGCTCCGGGATCGACGACTTCGCGCGCCTTCAAGTACGAGGCGGCGAGCTGCTCCATCTCATGACTTCTGATACACGACGTCATATGGGTTTGATCCCCCTCCACGGGCTCTAGGGGCGGTGCGGTATCCCGACAGGCCGGTTTATCCCAGGGGCAGCGATCGGCAAACGTACAGTAATCCATGTCGGATCCCGGCGATGGGGGCGAACCCTCGATCTCTTCGAGTTCTCGATCCGGGAATCGCACGTCCGGAAATGCCCGTTGGAGCATAATCGAGTAGGGATGCCGGGGCTCGTCGAAGACATCGACCGTCGTGCCGACTTCGGCGACTTGCCCCCCGTGCATGACAGCCATGGTATTGCAGATTTCGAACACGACGGCGATATCGTGGGTGATGAAGAGCAGGCTAAAATCCCGTTCTTCCCGAAGTTCGTCGAGATACTTCAACAGCTGGTCTTGCATGATGACGTCGAGGGCGGTCGTCGGCTCATCCGCGATGACCAAGGATGGGTCGAGGAGGAGCGAGAGTGCGATGATCGCCCGCTGTTTCATGCCGCCGGAAAATTGGTGGGGATAATCGTTTATCCGTGATTGCGGGAGCCCGACGATATCAAAGAGCTCGCGGAGTTTCACCTGCACGTCCTCACGAGTCATGTCCGTGTGCGCCTGGGCGATTTCGAGGGCCTGTTTGTGTACCCGGCTCAGCGGGTTGAGGCTGTTCATCGCCGACTGGGGGATGAACGCGATCTCGTCCCAGCGGATTTTCTCATCATACTCGTCGTCCGAGTATTCGTTGATCGCCTCCCCCTTGTAACGAATCTCGCCGCCGGTAATCTGCCCATTCTCGTCGAGGCCATCCATGATCGCTTTGGCGACCGTACTCTTGCCGGACCCACTTTCCCCGACCAAGCCGAAGTAATCGTTCGACGCGATCGAGAACGACGCGTCGGACACGGCGCGGATCTCGCCGTCTCTCGTCCGATAGGTCACATCAAGGCCATCGATTTCGAGGAGTGGTGCAGCCATTTCACGCCCCCATCTCGTTCACGTCCGTATTGTGGACACGTTCGTACCCTCGACCCAACATGAAGATCACCAGGACGGTGAACGAAATGGCGAAACCCGACGGAAGCGTCCACCACCAAGCTTCCAGCGGGAAGCCCGATCCGTACGCGTTCCGTATCATGATGCCCCAGGAGGGGGTAAACGGATTGAGGAAACCAAGGAACGCCAACGAGGCGCTAATGAGGATGGTAATGCCCGTGCCCAGCGCGAGAAACAGCATTATCATACCGGCCATATTGGGCAGGATATGCCGGAGGATGATGTAGGGGCTACTTGCGCCCCCGATTTGCGCGGCCCTCACGTGTTCCCGTTCCTTGATCTGGAGTACCTGAGAGCGGAAGACCCTCGCGTTCCCACGCCACAATAACGCTCCAATGATGAAAATCGTGCTCCAAAAGCCCATCCCCAATAGCGCGATGACGACGATCGCGGTAGGAATGATAGGAATCCCGTACGCAAAATCAGTAAAGCGCATGAGGATATTGTCGATCGTGCCTCCGAAGTAACCGGCAGACACCCCGATCAACAACCCGATACTCACGATGATGAGCCCTCCAGAAAGACCTGTCACGATCGTTGGCCGGGCACCGATGAGTAATCTCGAGAACACATCCTTTCCCTGCTCGGTCGTCCCGAGCCAGTGGTTCCCAGTCGGCGGGGACATCCGGAGCAACTCGCCATCGGCACCGCGGTGGCGCGTTTCCGGATCGTAGGGGGCCAACGTGCGGCCGAAAGCTGCGATGAAAAGGATGAAGACGAAGGCCAAGAGCATGGCGACGGTAATGTTGTCTGACATGTAGAGCCTGACGCCGCTTCGCAGGTTTTGGAAGAGATAATGCTGTTGCAAACTTCTGACACGTGTGCGTACGGCGGCCAGCATTTTCAGTTCTCTCGCGGATAACTCCACCCTCTGTAAAAGTGTTATGGTGCCATGCGGGCACATACTTCATACTCTACTGCGAGGTGTTGGGGGTTGGCATTCCCGCTGTTGCGGGACATGGACCCTTCGCTATCTCATCGTGCATGACGGGAGATCCCCCTCATTTTTTGGGTGATTCCACACAATGCCGCCCGACCCTACCGCCTACCCCGGCGTAATTGCCGATTGAGGGGATCATCCGGGTTGGAGGGGTCGAGGATCGAGAAGGTCCGGTTGAGTGGTCAGGATTCGTCGTGGACTATGACCGAAAGCGAATATCGGGATCTTGGTAATATTATTACATTTATAATTTAGCGCGATCATCCGAGCTGAGCTACCACCCCTATATTATCAAAAAGGTTCGAACAGTTTGCTCCGAGGGCTCGATGTAGAAGGATTTGAACGTCCACCTTCGACCGGATGGCCCCTGGATCCACGTGGCTCGAGCCCCTGTCGATGTTCGGTATGACCCTCGGACCGGGCTTCGAACGGATGTTTGCTGGCGTGAGGCCGTCGGAGGAGTCCGTAACCGCTTTCGGTACCCTCCGAAGAGAATCGACGTGAGCGCCTCGCCGAATCATACGAGTCCGTGCCAGCCACCGGGGCGCGGCTCCATCGCGTGCGAACGACAAAGGCTGCCCCAAGCCCGGCGAGGCTCGAACCGGCGATCCTCACTGCGGTCGAGGCGCGTATCGCCCGCCGACAGACTAACCGGTACGCGCTCGCCCGAGAATACATCATCCCGCGTGCCGACCACTTTTCCCGATTACGGACCCGGAAACTCGGCCCGAGCGATCCGGTGATCCTGCGGGTCGTACGTGAGGACCCCCGTCTCCGCCATCATCGGGAGATGACAGTGATGGAGCGCGCAAGCGATCCGCCCGACCGCTTCCTCGTCAGCATGATCGACGCCGTCCTCGCGGCGAGCGATCTCCTCCGCCAGCTCCTCGAGGTCCATCGGCCCCGGGCGTTCTCCCAGGATATGTAAAGCAAACCGCCGTCGTTCGGATTCCAGTAGCTGGTGGCGTTCACCCTCGGTGAGCGTGGCGATGCTTGAGACGTCGTGGACGATTTCGTCAAAGGATTGTGCCATGTGTGTTCCCCCTTCCACCGCTTTGTCGCGCGTGATTCCGACAACAACCGCTTGATGGGTAAGTATGTACTAGAAGAATTTTGGGTTTGGTGGCGTTAAGGTTGACTTTCATCGTCACCCGACGGAACGGGCGTCTCCCGGTCCGACATCTCTTTAGCGGATGATCGCACAACTTACCATCAACGGAAACACGATTATGGGGGACGAGGCCTTGACAGATCCGTTGCGGGAAACGCTCGCAGTGTTCTCCGGCACCGAGCCCCTGACGACACAGGAGGTCTCGGAGTCGCTCGACCTGAACCGACGGACCGCCTACGCCCGGCTGGACCGGCTCGCCGATGAGGCACAGCTGTTGACCAAGAAGGTCGGGGCGAACGCCCGCGTGTGGTGGCGACCGAACAAGCCGACCGGGGTGGCGACCCACCCGTTCGAAGTGCGGACGGACGACCTCCTCGATCACGTGTTGGATGACGTCGACGTGGGGATGCTCGTGGTCGATGAATCGGGCGAGGTCGTCTGGATGAACGAGGCCGCGGAGACCTACTTCCAGGCGGACCGGGAACACGTGATCGGCCGTGAGAAACTCTCGGTCGCCGAGGAAGAACTCGCGCCAGTCACGGGGGATCCCGAGGGGTTCGTCGACGAGATCCGTGCGACGTACGCGGACGGGCAGCGGGGGGTCAACGAATTCGAATGTCGGATCACGGCGGGGGACCAGCCTCGTTGGCTCGAACATCGCAGCAAACCGATCGAGGCGGGCGCCCTCGCCGGAGGCCGTGTCGAGCTCTACTACGAGATCACGGAACTACGCCTGACACAGCAAGCCAGCCGGGAACGGAGCGAGGAGTTTCATTCCCTGGTGGATGCCGTCGAGGATTACGCGATCTTTACCCTCGATCCGGCGGGGTACGTGCGTAGCTGGAACCCGGGCGCGAAGCGGATCAAAGGCTACGAGGCCGACGAGATCCTCGGCGAGCACTTCTCCGCCTTCTATCCCGAGGACGCCCGCGGGGCGGGTGTCCCGGAGGAAAACCTCGAGATCGCGGCGAGTGACGGCTCGCTCGAGGATACGGGATGGCGGGTCCGGCAAGACGGCTCCGAGTTCTGGGCCAACGTCACGATTTCGGCGATCCGAGACGAGTCCGGCGAACTGGCCGGGTACGCGAAGGTCACCCGCGACATGACCCGCCAGCGGGAGTACGAACGGCGGCTCGAGCACCAGGCCGAACGCCTGGAGCGCCAACGCGACGAGCTCGAGCAGGAACTCGAGGACATCTTCCGGCGGATCGAGGACGCGTACCTCGCCGTCGACGGGGACTGGCGGATCACCTTTGCGAACACCCGCGCCGTCGAGCTCGTCGAAGGCTCGGCCGGGGATCTGCTCGGCACTCCCGTCTGGGAGGCGTTGCCGGAGCTCGATCACGAGCACCCACGGGATCGGGTCGAGCGGGCAATGCGACTGGGCGAGGACGTGGAGTTCGAGTTTCACTCGGCGGCCTTGGACGCGTGGTTCGAGGTGCGATGTTTTCCGAGCGATTCCGGCCTGTCGCTTTACGTCCGGGACGTCACCGATCGGAAGATCCACGAGGAGGAGCTGATCCGCACGAACACCCAGCTCGAGGCGGCGACGAACGCGGGCAAGATCGGGACGTGGGACTGGCAGATTCAGGAGGACGAATTTTACGCCGACGAGTGGTTCGCGAGGCTGTTCGACGTCGATCCGGTGGCCATCCGGGACGGGGTCTCCCTCGATCGCTTGCTCACGAGCGTCCACGAGGAAGACCGCGAACGCGTCGAGCGGGCGATCGAGGCAGCCATCGAGAACTGCGGGGCCTACGAGGAGGAATATCGGGTCCGGGATCGCCACGACGACCTTCGCTGGGTCGTCGCGCGCGGCGAGGTCGAGTGCGACGGGGCGGGGAAGCCGCTCAATTTCCCCGGCGCGGCGATGGACATTACCGAGCGCAAACGGTCGGAGATGGCCCTCGAGGAGCGAAGCGATCAACAACGCGCCGTCGCCGATCTGGGCCAGCTCGCCCTGGCCGACCAGTCCCTCGAGCGCCTGATGGAGATAGCATGCGAGTGGATCGCGGAGGTCCTCGGTCACGAGTTCTGCCAGGTCCTCGAATTCGACGACCAGGTCAGCCACCTGCGGATGCGTGAGGGGGTCGGATGGCCCGAGGAGCTCATCGACGCCGGGACCATCTCGACCGAGGCACGGGACTCGCTCGGACGGCTCGTCCTCGAACAGCAGAGTGCCGTGACGGTCGAGGACCTCCGCGAGGAGGGCCGGTTCGAGCCGCCCGAGGCCTTCACCGAGCACGGGGTACGCAGCGGGATCAGCACGCTCATCGGCCCCGCCGAGGATCCATGGGGGATCCTCGGCACGTACGACACGGAACCCAGGACGCTCTCGCGCGAGGACGAAATCTTCGTGCAGAGTATGGCCAACGTGCTCGCCAACGCCATCGATCGGGCCGAACGCGAGGCGCGACTGGCGGCTCGTCGGGACGAGCTCGCGACCCTCAACCATCTCAACACCGTCGTCACCGACCTCTCGGAGGCCGTGATCGAGGGATCGACCCGGACCCAGATCGAAGAGATCGTCTGTGAGGCCCTCGCCGCCAGCCCCGCGTATACGTTCGCCTGGATCGCCGAGGCGGATCCCCATGCGGACGTCCTGCGCGAGCGGGCGAGCGCGGAGGCCGGTGGCTATACCGACGAGATCACGATCCCGCTTGAGGCCGACGGATCCGAGCCGATCCCGCCCGGCGTGGTCGCGATCCGCGAGCGGGCGACCCAGGTGGTTCGCGACGTCTTCGTCGATGAACGCACGGGGTCGTTCCGGGACATCGCCGAGGTATATGGCTTCACGAGCCTGGCCTCGATCCCGATCGTCCACGAGGGGACCGTCTATGGCGTGTTGGGCGTGTATACCGATCGCGACAACGCCTTCGACGAGGCAGAAGTCGACGTCATCGACAAGATCGGCCGGATCGTCGGCCACGCGATCGCCTCGACGGAGCGCCAGCTGGCGTTGATGAGCGACGAGCTCGTCGAGCTCGAATTCCGGATCCGCGATCCCTTCGGCGACCGCTCGGACCCCCCCGTCGAGGGCACGATCGAACTCGAGCATGCCGTCCCGGTCGGCGAGGAGGAGTTCGTGATCTACGGGTCGGGGCCGCCGGAGACCGTCGCGGCCTTGGACGAGGTCATCGACGAGATCGCGACCTGGGAGGGGATGTCGATCCGTGAGGAGGGCGATCCCACCCGGTTCGAGCTGCGCGTCGTCGAATCGCCGATCCTCTCGCTGGTCGCATCGGTGGGGGGCTACATCGAACGCGCCGTCGTCGAGGAAGGCCAGCTCGATCTCACGGTCCACCTGGCGCCGAGCGTGGACGTGCGTCAGCTCATCGGGGCGATCGAGGACATGCATCCAGACGCGGAGATGGTCCGGCGTCGGCAGATCACACGCCCCGCCGAGGAGAACCGGCATCCCCAACGCCAGATCGTCGGCGATCTGACCGATCGCCAGCGGGAGGTCCTCGAGGTCGCGCTTCATTCGGGCTACTTCGAATGGCCGCGGGAGGCCAGCGGCGAGGAGGTGGCCGACACCATCGGGATCGCCCCGGCGACGTTCTCCCAGCATCTCCGCCGGGCCCAACGACACGTCTTCGATCGACTGTTACCCCATCCCGCGTAAGCTCGGGCTTTGGGGGAACGTTTAACCCCGAGGCTGTCATTTCACGTTCGCGCCAGATTCGTCACCCGCCGACGTGGTCGAGAGGGCCATGCCGGTCGGGGAGTGGGGAACGGCGAGGTCGGTCATGACCGGGCACACATCCGACGGCGCCGGGGACGATGGCAATGGAGCGGATGGGCCGCCGGACCGGGCCCGGCTCGTCCGGGTGCTCGGCGCGATCGCGGAGCCCCATCGGCGGGCCATCCTCGCGACGCTTGCCGAACGCCCGGCGCCCTGTCCGTTCGAGGAGCTGGCAGCCGGGGTCGCCCGGCGGACCGAGCGGGATGCCGATCGAGTGCTCATCCGGATGTATCACCACGAGGTGCCCATGCTGGCCCGCCACGGGCTCGTCGACGTCGATTGGCGGAATCGGGAGGTGGCGCCCACGCAGCTCGCCCGCGCGCTCGGCGAGCGGATCGTCGAGTCGGAGGCCCACGATGACGAGGGATGAGGGACACGCGCGACGCTTAGGTTTCAGCCGGGGATCCACGCGAGACGCACCCGAACCGATCAGCTACATCGCATGATGGGGTCCCCCTCGATAGCTCAACCGACGGTTGGCCACGGGTCTCCGTCCACCTACTCCCCACCCCTGCTTGGACCCGCCGAGTGGCCGACGCGGCGAGGACGGGCGATGGCGCGGCCCGTGTGCCACTAGCGGGCGATCCAGCGCGGACCGGCGTTCACAAGACTCGTGTGGGTCTTCTGCGCCCATCAGAACGTCGTGCTGCGGACGTCGCCACGCGTCGACCGGCCCCGACGTGGCGCACACGCACCGAGACCGATCGTGTGATCGGCAGGTACCCCGTGGGTGGACGGTCCACGCCGCCACCGAGCGTACAGAGATGGGGGATCGCACCGCGTCAGCGGTGGGCGGGCGTCACCTCACTCCCGATCCGGAAGCGAGACCGTCGAAAGCCAATACCGGACAAGCGAGCGGATCAACTCGATGAACTCCTCCGGGTCGACCGGTTTCGTCAGGTACCCGTTGGCCCCGAGCCGATAGGCCCGCTCCACGTCGGCGTCCGAGCGCGAGCTCGTCAGGACGACGACGGGAATGACGCGGAGGTCCTCGTCGGTCTGAAGCTCCTCGAGGATCGCCGCGCCGTCCTTCCGCGGGATGTTGAGATCGAGGATGATCAGATCGGGCCGGGGCTCATTGACGAACGCGTTCCGGCGGAACACGTAGTCGAGCGCCTCGACGCCGTCGGTCACGACATGGAGGGTGTGCCCGACCCCGTCGTCCCGGAACGCCTCGCGGATCAGGCGGACGTCCCCGGGGTTGTCCTCCACGAGGAGCACATCGGCATCCCGGGGGGTTTCGCTCATGGCTCACCCTCCGGCGGAAGAGTAAAAGAGAACGTCGATCCCTCCCCCGGGGTCGACTCCACGTCGATCTCGCCGCCGTGACGTTCCACGATCCGTTCGCTGAGCGCCAGCCCGATGCCGGACCCCCGCTGGTGTTCGTCCGGTCGCAGGCGCTCGAAGATCTCGAAGATCTGGTCGTGCTCGGCGGGATCGATCCCGACCCCATCGTCGCGGACCGCGATCCGCCACATCGACCCCTCTTTGGCGGCACTGATTTCGACGTGAGGCCGGCTGTCACCCGCATATTCGATCGCGTTGTGGATCAGGTTCTGGAAGAGATGGCCCAGCTGGCTCGGATCGCCCCGGACCCGGGGAAGGGCGCCGACCTGGATCTCGGCGTTGCTCTCCGCGATGTGGATCTCGAGGTCCTTTCGGACGTCCTCGACGACGCGTTCGAGATCGACCGGTTCGAACGGCTGGCCGCGACTTCGCACCCGCGCATACTGGAGCAGCCCATCGATCATCGTCCGCATCCGATCGGCCCCGTCCACGGCGTACCCGAGGAACTCCGTGCCGTCCTCGTCGAGGCGGTCGGCGTACCGACGCTCGAGCAGCTGGAGGTACGTCGAGACCATCCGCAACGGCTCCTGGAGATCGTGGGAGGCCGCGTACGCGAACTGTTCGAGGCGCTCGTTGGATTCCTCCAGGTCCGCGATCAGGGATTCGCGTTCCTGGCGGTAGACCTCCCGCTCGATCGCCTCCGCGAGGATGTTCGCCACGCTCCGGACGAAATCGACGTCCTCCCGCGCGAACGAGCGGACGTCGGTGTGAGCCGTTCCCAGCACGCCCCACGGCGCCTCCGGCGTCCCGATGGCCACATACATCCCGCTCTCCACGTCCGGGCTTGCGAGCGGTTCGGCGTCGATGCCATCGCGGGATTCGAACACGATCGGGTCCTCGCGTTCTACCGCGAGCATCGCCACCGTCCCGGCGCCCGCGGCGGCGAGGGTGCCAGCCGGGTCGAGGGTGTCCGCCCAGCCGACGCCCGCCCGGGGGGAAAACCGCTCGCGGTCATTGTCGAACGCGAGCTCGTGGGCGTGGGGGTGGTCGAGCACCTCCGCCACCCGCGTGCAGGCCGCGCGCATCAATTGCTCCGGGGCATCAGTCTCGAGGGCCATTTGACCGAGGTCCGCGACCGCCTCCTGCTGGCGGGCTCGCGTGGCGAGTCGCTGTTCACGCTGACGCCGGTCGCTGACATCACGGATGACCCCCGTGCCCCCGATCGAGCCTTCCTCGAACTCCACCGGGCCGAAGCGCGCCTCGACGGGAATCGGGTCCCCATCGGCCACCCGCAGGTCGTACTGCATGGTGGCGACCTCGAGCTCCCCGCCCGTCACCCGATCGTACAACTCCGACGCCTCCGCGTATGCCGTTTCATCGAGGGGCATCGTCGCGGGTTGCTCGAGGATGTCGGCCCGATCGTAGCCCGTCATCTCGCAGAAGGCCTCGTTGACCATGGCGAAGCGCTCGTCCCCGTCGAGGAGGACGACCCCGTCCCAGACCGTCTCGTAACGTTCGAGCTCGGCGGCATGACTCCGCGCCCGCGCGTTGTGGGCGCCCACGCCGAACCCCGCGACGCTGGCGAGCGCCACGAGAATCAGCGAGTCCTGGACGGGCGAACTGATGGATTCGTCCGGAAGCGCATGATAGCGGCCGAGGAGGGCAGCCTTCACCCCGACCGCACCCATACACCAGAGCAGGACATACGCGTAAAAGCCCGGATCGATGGCCGAGGACGGAAGCCGGACCGCCACCGCCAGCAGGACGACCCCGGGGCCGGCGACGAGGAACACGGAAAACGCCAGCGATACTGCCGGGACCCCCTCGACGGTCTGGGCGATTCCCAGCCAAACGCCGAGGCCCACGAGAACGGCCCCGAAGCCCCCGATCGCCCGGCGTGCCCACCGGGGATCCAGCCGGATTGGCATTGCGGGAACGACGAGCCGGCGCGTCCAAAGTGCTACGGTCGGAGCATCACGATGGCGGGATCTCCCGCACCGTCCCGCCGATGACGAGCGCCGCGCCGATGATCACGAGGTTCTTCACGATATACTGCCCCTCGACCGTCAGCGCGTGGGGGAATTCATAGAAGACCACCCCGGGGAGCAGGACGATCGGGAGGAACGTCCCGGGAAGCTGGAGGAACAGGAGGAGGATCCCGATCC
>CAZAYR010000016.1:12287-28937 GCA_964489365.1 uncultured Salinarchaeum sp. | reverse complement strand
TGCTCGGTCAGGACGATGGCCTCGACGGGACAGACCTCCTCGCAGAGCCGGTAGTAGATGCACTGGCCGACGTGCAGGTCGTAGGCTTCCCCGTTGCGCTGGTCGTCCATGACGATCTGGATCGTATCGTTGGGGCAGACGTTCTCGCACTGACGACACCAGATACAGCGCTCCTGGCTGAACTTGTGAATGCCCCGGAACCGCGGGCTGACTTCGGGGGCGTCGTCGGGGTACTCGACCGTGAACGTCTCCCCGTCCAGTGCGTGCTTCATCGTCACCGCCATGGATTTGAGCAGGCCGATCATGTAATGACCCCCACGATGACCGCGGTCGCCAGGAGGTTCGCGAACGCGAGGACCAGCAGGAGCTTCCAGCCGACCTCGAGCACTTGGTCGACGCGGAAGCGCGGCACCGCCGACCGGAGCCACTGGGTGAACAGGTAGACGCCGGTCACCTTCAGCAGGAACCAGGCGATGCCGGGCAGCACCGGGCCGGCCGGACCGCCCAGGAAGATGGTCGCGATGATCGCCCCGCCGAGGAAGATGTGGAGGAACTCCCCCAGGTAGATCAACACGAAGTACACCGACGAGTATTCGGTCTGGTAGCCGGCGATGATCTCCGTCGGCGCTTCCGGGGTATCGAACGGGTTCCGGCCCACCTCGGCCGCGTTTGCCGCGAGGAACAACAGGAAGGCAAACGGATTGACGAACGCGTACCACATCGGGATCGACAAGCCCCCGAGCGCGACGAGTTCCTGGGCCTGCACCGCCACGATATCGCTCATGCGGAGGCTTTCGGACAGGAGGACGACCGAGATCCCCGTCAGGATGAGGGGGATCTCGTAGGCGATGTTCTGGGCGACGGCTCGGAGCCCCCCGAGGAGCGAGTACTTGTTATTGGAGGCATAGCCCGCCATCACGAGGCCCAGGCTCGCGATCGACGCGATGGCGAACACGAACACCAATCCCGTCTCGGGATCGGCGACGTGGACGTAGCTCCCGAAGGGGATGAAGGCGAACCCGAACAAGGCGGAAAAGGCGATGAGGAGGGGCGCCAGATCCCAGGCCGGCCGGTCGACGTCCGCCGGGACGATGAGTTCCTTGCTCAGGAGCCGCACCGCGTCCGCGGGGATGATCAGCAGCCCGTAGGGACCGACCCGGTTGACCGCGATCCGGTCGGTAAACGCGGCGGTGATCTTCCGCTTGCCCCACACGCCGAGCAACGCCGACATGACCATCATGATGTTCGCGGCGAGGAAGGCGGCGAGAAACGCGGCCAGGAACTCGCCGGCGATGCCGTAGGGCTCGAGGCCGACCAGGTCGACGATCCGTTCGGGTAGCAGGATCGTCATTTACCGGTCCACCTCGCCGAGAATGACGTCCAGACTGCCAAGCGACGCGATCATGTCGGCGACGTAGTCGCCCTCCGCCATCACGGGGAGGGCGCTCAGGTTGTGAAAGCAAGGGCTACGGATCTTGAACCGGCCCGGCGTGTCCGTCCCGTCGGACCGGATGTAGATCCCGAGCTCACCCTTGGCCGCCTCGACGGCCCGGTAGGTCTCGGTGTCGGCGTCCGGCTTCAGCGTCCGCGGGACGTTCGCCTGGGTTTCGCGTTCGTCCTCCGGCCACGACTCGAGGAGCTCGACACATTGCTCGATGATCTTCGCGGACTCCTCGACCTCCTCCATCCGGGCGAGCAGCCGCGCGTAGTTGTCACACCCCTGGCGGGTGATGACGTCCCAGTCGAGCTCGGGATAGTAGCCGTAGGGATCGTCCCGCCGGAGGTCGTAGTCGATCCCCGAGGCCCGGGCGACGGGGCCGGTACAGCCGTATGCCTTGGCTTGATCCGGCTCGAGGACGCCCACGTCGACCGTCCGGACCTGGAAGACCTCGTTCGTCGAGATCAGATCGTGATATTCCTCCAACGCCTCCGGAAGTTCGTCTAGGAAATCCCGCACGAGCTCGAAGAACTCCGCGCGGGGTTCGGGAATGTCCCAACAGACCCCACCGAGCCGGAAGTAGTTGAACATCATTCGCTGGCCCGTCAGCTCCTCGAGGATCTTCTGGACCCGCTCCCGATCCCGCATCGCGTACATGAAGATGGCCGTGAAATCCCCGTAGACGTCCAGCCCGAACGTCCCGACGGCAAGCATGTGCGAGCAGATCCGGCAGAGCTCGGCGCTCATCGTCCGGAGGATCTGCGCGTACTCGGGCACCTCGATGTCCGCGAGGTGTTCGGCGGTCCGGGCGTACGCCCACTCGTTCAGGATGCCCGCCGAGGCGTAATCCCAGCGGTCCGGATAGGGCATGATCTGTTGGCGGTAGGTCCCTTCCTGACAACACTGCTCCTCGCAGCGGTGGAGGTATCCGACGTCGGGATCGACATCCGCGACCTGTTCTCCATCGAGCACGACCCCGAGATGTAACACGCCGTGGGTGGCCGGGTGGTGCGGCCCGATGTTGATGAATAGCGTCTCGCCCTCCTGTCCGTGCTCGGCCAGCGGGTTCGCGTTCTCGCGGAACTCGACGATCTGGGGGCGATCCTGGTCGTACTCCATCGCCAGCGGGTGACCCTGCCAGTGCTCCGGCAGGAGAATCCGCCGGGGGTCGGGATGGCCTTCGTATTCGATCCCGACGAGATCGTAGGCTTCGCGCTCGTGCCAGTTCGCCGTCTCGTAGACGCCGGCTGCCGATTCACTAACGGGCGCGTCGCGCGCCGTCGGCACCACGACCCCGAGCTCGTCCGTCGGCTCGTCGTACTTCTTGAGGTAATAGATCGACTCGTAGCGGTCCTCGTATTCCTGGGCGACGAGACAGGAAAGGTGATCGTAGCCGGCCTCCTCCTTGAGCGTCGCGAGGGCATCCGCGACCGCGTCGGGGCGCACGACGACTGCCGGGGCGTGCCTGTGTTCCTCGGTCCGGAGGGCCGTCTCACCGAGCAGTGATTCGGCCTCGACGATTTCCTGCTCGACGCTCATGGGGAATCAGCCCAGTTGTACCGCATCACGAGATCGTCCTCGTCGATCTCCGCGGCGAGTTTTTCGACGATCTCGTCCTGTTCGAGATCGCCGAACTGTTCGAGTTCGTAGGGCTTCACCACCACGGGCGAGCTTTCCCCGTTCCGGATCCGTTCCTGGAGTTTCGTCACCCCATATACCAAGGCCTCGGGGCGCGGTGGACACCCCGGGACGTGGATGTCGACGGGGATGACTTCCTCGGCACCCTTGACGACGTTGTACCCCTTCTGGAAGGGCCCGCCCGAGATGGCACACGAGCCCATGTTGATCACGAACTTCGGTTCGGGCATCTGGTCGTAGACACGCTTCATGCGGGGGGCGAACTTCGAGACGATCGTGCCGGGGATGATGATCACGTCCGCCTGCCGGGGCGACGCCCGCGGGACGCCGGCGCCGAACCGATCGAGGTCGTGCTTCACCGCGTACGTGTGCATCATCTCGAGGCTGCAGCAGGCGATCCCGAACTGCAGCATGAACATCGAGGACCCCCGTACCCAGTTCATGAACTTGTCGAACTTCGTGAGAATGAACGGGCTGGTCCCGAAGGCCTTGCGCAACGGGGAGTTGAAGCGATCGTCCGCCCCGGAGCTGCGCGCTTCGGTCGTCTTCGACAGCACGTCCTCCCCCTCTGGGGCGTCCGTCAGGTAGAGTTCACTGCTCATGGTTTGACCTCCGTATCCGATCAGGGGCTTCCGTGCGAACCCAGGTGAGCGCACCCACGCGCCAGGCCCACGCCAGCGCTGCGAGCAACGTGCCGAGGAAGATCAGCATCGGGACGAGCGCCCGAGCGAGGCCCGCTTCCGCGATCGCTCCCCGATAGACGACGACCCATGGAATGATGAAGGCCGTCTCGACGTCGAAGACCAGAAACAGCAGCGCGACCATGTAATACTGGATGTTAAATCGGATGCGGGGCGTCCCGGTCGGGACCTCGCCGCTCTCGTAGATCTCGGATTTCCCCTGTTCCTCGACCCGCGGCCGGAGGAGGGAGGAGACCACGACCATCCCGACGGGGATCAGGAGCGCCACGAGGGCGAACGCGGCAACGGCCAACCAGGTGCTCGAGTACGTCATGGATTCGCTGAAACCCTGCTACCGCGAGCTTCGAAATCCATTCCTATAAGCGTTGACTACCGGCCTACGGTTCGTCCGCGTCGTCGAGGAGCGCCGGCGTTCCGCGACGATGCAATTCGGTCGAAACGGCACCGACGTCCTCGCGGAGGGCAGCGTGGTAGGCGCCCAATCGCTCGCGCAACTCCCGGTGCCGGACCGCGAGGTACTGAGCGGCCGAGAGCCCGGCATTGAAGGATTTCCCGGCGTCGACGGCGACGATCGGTGCGCCGGTCGGCATGCCGATCACCGAGTCGACGGATTTCTCCTGCACTGGCACCCCGATCACCGGGACCGGGTACGCGATCGACGCCGTCATGTTCGGCAGATCGGCGGACTTCCCGCCGGCCCCCGCGATGAGCACCTCGAGGCCTCTGTCCAACGCCGTCTCCGCGTAAGCGTACATCAGGTCCGGGGTCCGGTGGGCGGAGACGACGTAACTCTCGAAGGTAAACCGCGACGCCGGCGGGTCGTCGTAATCGGTGAGTTCGGCAAAGTCAAGCGTGGTCAGCGCGTCGTGCGCGCCGGCCATGACCGGTAAATCGGAATCGCTCCCCATGATGATGCCGACGTCGGGTGTCTCGGCCAGATCCCGGTCGCGCGCCGCCTCGTCCTCGAACGTGCGGATGAGTTCCTCGATGCTGTCGACCACGATTATCCTCCGTCCGCGCGAAACGTCACGCCGTCGGTGTATGTACGTGCCGCTTCGAGGAGCCGATCACGATCGTGCTGGTTGGGATCATGCACGGTCACGTGACCCATCTTTCGGAGCGGGCGGACCTGATCCTTCCCGTACCAGTGGAGATGGGCATCATCGCCGGCAAGGACCTGCCCGATCCCGTCCGGATCCGCCGGGCAGGGTGCGTTGACGTCGCCGAGCACGTTCGCCGTCACGACCGGCGACCGGAGTGCCGTCCCGCCGAGCGGCGCTCCCAGGACGGCCCTGACGTGCTGCTCGAACTGGGACGTGACGGCGCCCTCGATCGTCCAGTGGCCGCTGTTGTGCGGTCGCGGGGCGATCTCGTTGACCAGAATGCGTCCGTCGGCCATCTCGAAGAGCTCGATGCCATACACCCCGCGACCCTCGAGGATGTCGAGGACGTCATGGGCGACGGACACGGCCCGATCTAGCACCTTATCGTCCGTGCGCGCGGGTACGACGCTCTCGCGCAGGATCTCCTCCTCGTGGATGTTCTCGGCGGGCACGTAGCACCGCCGTTCCTCGGCCCCGTTCACGGCGATGACCGAGATTTCCCGCACGAACTCCGCGAACTCCTCGACCATCGCCGGTCCCTCGATCGCGTCGAGTGCGTCGGTCGCCGCCACCGGGCCCGACACCGGCACGTTGCCCCGCCCGTCGTATCCCCCGGACCGCGCCTTGAGCATCATCGGATACCCGAATTCCTCGCCCGCCGTTTCGAGGTCCTCGACATCGTCGACTGCCCGGAGGCGAGGCACGGGAATCTCGGCCGACCGGAGGCGTCGCTTCTGGCGAAGCTTGTCCTGGATCATCCGGAGGGTGCCGGGGGCGGGCTCGACGGGTGTGCCGGTCGCCTCGGCCGCCCGTTCGAGCGCGTTCGGGTCGGCCAGCTCGATCTCGAAGGTGACGAGGTCACACCGTTCCGCGAGCGCCCGCATGCCGGCCTCGTCGTCGAAGGACGCGACGATTTGATCGCGGGCCACCGGCGCGGCCGGGGCGTCGGGGGTGGGATCGAGCACGACGAGTTCGACGCCCAACGGCGCGGCGGCCTCGGCCATCATCCGGCCGAGCTGCCCCCCGCCGACGACCCCGACCACCGCGTCGAGGGTGGATTGCGGCGCCATGGACGGCTCTCTCACACCTCAATGCATAACTGCAGTGGTCCGGCGATCCGGAACGATACGTCCTTGTAGCGCCGGGATGAGCCTCCGACATGGTCGCGCTCGGCCTGGTGGTTGCCCAGTACGACAAGACGGGCGAGCTCATTCCCGCCATGGAGACCACCGCCCGCGAGGCCGCCGAAGCGGCTGGGGCAACGGTCCGTGAAACCGTTCCCGTCCCCGGCTCGTACGACACCCCACTGGCCGCCGACCGGCTGGCTCGGCGCGAGGAGATCGATGCGGTCGCGGTGCTGGGCGCGATCATTCGCGGCGAGACCGACCACGACCAGGTGATCGCGCACGCCACGGCCCGGAGCCTCACCGACGTAAGCCTCGAGCGTGATACGCCGGTCACCCTCGGCATTATTGGCCCGGGGGTCACCGAGGCGGAGGCCCGCCAACGTGTCGGATACGCGGCGGAGGCGGTCGAGAGCGCGATTCGTGTAGCCGAAGCACTGGAGGACCCCCCATGAACGTCGCACGACGGGTCGAACGAGTCGAACCGAGCGCCACGTTGGCGATCAGCAGCCTCGCGAAGGAGCTGGAGGCCGACGGCCACGACGTGGTCGACCTCAGCGTCGGGGAACCGGACTTCCCGACGCCGGAGCCGATCGTCGAGGCCGGCATCGACGCGATGCGGGCGGGCCACACCGGCTATCCGCCATCCCGCGGCGTCCCGGCACTTCGCGAGGCGATCGCGGCGAAGCTCCGTGACGACGGTCTCACCTACGGGGCCGATCAAGTGATCGTCACGCCCGGGGCGAAACAGGCACTCTACGAGGCGTTCCAGGTCGTCTGTGACGCGGGCGACGAGGTCGTCCTCCTGGATCCGGCGTGGGTCTCGTACCCGGCGATGGCTCGGCTTGCTGGTGCGGACACGCGGCACGTCGATCTCACGCCCCACGGCTTCCGGCTTGAACCCGCGCTGGACGCGGTCGCCGAGACGGTCTCGGATGAGACACGGATGCTCGTGGTCAACACACCGTCCAACCCGACGGGAATGGTCTACAGCGAGACCGCACTCGCCGGGATCCGTGATCTAGCCGTCGATCATGATCTCACCGTCATCAGCGACGAGATCTACGAGCGGATCGTCTACGACGAGCGACCGCGGAGCCTTGCGACCTTCGACGGGATGGCCGACCGGACGATCACGATCAACGGGTTCTCGAAAGCCTTCTCGATGACCGGCTGGCGGCTCGGCTACCTGGCCGGCCCGCAATCGTTCGTCGATCAGGCGGCGATCCTGCAGTCCCACTCGGTGTCGGCCGCGACGAACTTCGTCCAACGGGCGGGGCTGACGGCCTTGGACGCGTGTGACGACGACGTCCGCGAGATGGTCGAAGCCTTCGAGGCGCGACGGGACCACCTGCTCGCGCGCCTGGAAGACCTCGGCGTTGAGCTCCCGCCCGTGCCCGGCGGCGCGTTCTACCTGATGGTACCGGTCGTCGGGGACGATCTCGAAACGTGCGAGCGCGCGCTGGCGGAGGCCCACGTGGCCACGGTCCCGGGGAGCCCGTTCGGGGCCGCGGGGCACGCCCGAGTGTCCTACGCCAACAGTATCGATCGCCTGGACGAGGCCGTCGACCGCCTGGCGGATACGTCCTTTTTCGTCACTTAATCGTCCCCGAAGCGTTCGAGGATCGCGTCGACGATCCGCCCCGTCGAGAGGAGCTCATCCTCGTGGGTCCGGGGCTTCTCGGAGGTCCGACGGATCTCGCAGTCGATCCCGCGATCCGTCAGCGCTTCGGCCAGGGCCTCCTCGTCGAAATGTTGGTCGTAGCCGAGGACGATCACGTCGGGATCCAGCCGTTCGATGGGCACGAAGATGTCCTCCTCGTGGCCGAGGATGGCCTCGTCGACGACATCCAACGCGGCCACGAGATCACGCCGCTGTGCGGCGGGGAGGATCGGCTGTTCCTTGTGAACCACATTGGACGGACGGGCCACGATGACGACCAGCTCCTCGCCCATACCCGCGGCCTCCTCCAGATAGTGGACGTGCCCGGGGTGGAGGATATCGAACGTACCCTGAGCGACGACCCGTCCGGTGCTCATGTCCCATCCCCCGCCAGTTCCGCGTCGATATCCGCCTGATCGAAATGAAAGAACGCCTCGGGATCGGGGAGGTCGACGTCGTAGACGGGCAGGTCCCGTGTCGCCCCGCTGGTATCGAACGCGCGCCAGTTGCGCCGCTCGTAGGGGGCGCCAACGATCAGATGGACGTCCCCGCGCCCGAAGGTTGCCAAGTCCTCGTCGCTGGGGCGCAGGATGCCGTTCGGATGGGAGTGCACCGAGCCGACGGCCTTGGTGTCGTTGGGAATCATCCACTCCTTGACGGATGCGCTGACCGGGCTGGACTCCGTCCCCGGGATCACGAGGACATCGGTCACGAGCGTCCCCTCCTCGGGGAGATCGAAACTGCTGGCGGGCTGCCCGCGGAGCATCCCCATGTACTCGTTCGGGTGCGCGTCCTCGGCGGCCTCCAGGACGAACTCCAGGGCATCCTCCGCGATGCCGACGACCCCCGAGGAGCGGAACAGCGACCCCAGCCAACCCATACTTGACACTGACCCCCTGCGCGTGCTAAACGTTCCGACCTCGGACAGGCTCCGGTAACAATCGTTAAACCCCGGCCTGGCCAAGCGCGCCTATGATTGAAGCCACCGACGGTGAGACGACGGAGGTCTACGCGCCGCCGTCGGGTTGGACGGTCGAGGACTTGGAGCGAACTAAACCCTATCTCGCGAGCGTCAATGGCGTCGTCCCGTACGGGGTGTTCGTGGACGTCACCGATCACGTGTCGGGCCTCGTGCACGAATCGAACCTCGAGGGCGAGTACGATATCGGCGAAGAACTCGTGGTGGCGCTCGAATCCGTCCAGGAGAACGGGGATATCGCGTTTCGGGAGGTTCCGGTGCGGGCCTATGCCGTGACCGAGCTCGTCGAGGAACCCGATCACATCGCGTGTGCGAACGTGGAAGCCGATGATGGTCGGATCGCCATCGAGGGCCGGGTCGCCCAGATCAAACAGACGCGCGGGCCGACTATCTTTCACATCACCGACGGTTCCGGGGTGATGCCCTGCGCGTCGTTCGTGGAAGCCGGCGTGCGGGCACATCCGGAAGCCGCCGTGGGCGATCTCGTCAGGATTGTGGGCGAACCGGCCCGGCACGCCGGGGGGTTACAGATCGAGGTGGACGACTTCGAGATCGCGGCCGGTGCAGAGGCCGAGGCCATCGGGCGGGCCGTCGACGAACGCCTCCGCGTGGGGGCACGGCCGCCCGCCATCGACACGCTCGTGTCCTGGTCGGCCCTCGACGCGCTCGCCGACCCGCTCGAGGAACTCGCCGAACTCCTCCGCAAGGCGGTCCTCGAACACCGCCCGATCTTGATCCGCCATCACGCCGATGGCGACGGGATGTGTGCGGCCGTGCCGGTCACGCAGGCCCTCGAGCGATTCATCGAACGCCATCACGGGGATCCGGGGGCGGCCGAGTACCTCGTCCGGCGCGCGCCGAGCCGGGCACCGTATTACGAGATGGAGGATTCGACGCGTGATCTCAATCGCGCCCTGCGGGACCAGTCGGAACACGGCCAACGGCTGCCCTTGTTGCTCATGCTCGACAACGGGAGTACCGCCGAGGACGTGCCCGGCTACCGCAACCTCGCCCATTACGACATTCCGATTGCCGTCGTGGACCACCACCATCCGGATCAGGAGGCCGTGGGCGACCTCCTCGCCGCGCACGTGAATCCCTATCTCGTCGGGGAAGACTACAGCGTCACGACCGGGATGCTCTGCGTCGAGTTGGCCCGGATGATCGATCCCGACATCACCGATCGGGTGACCCACGTCCCCGCCGTCGCGGGGCTCGCGGATCGCTCGGAGGCCGAGGCCATGTCGGCGTACCTGCGCCTGGCTGAGGAGGCCGGGTACGCGCGCGAGGCGATCAGCCGGGTCGGGGACGCGCTCGATTACGCGTCCCACTGGCTTCGGTATTCCCCCGGCGAACCAGTGATCCGGGACGTAATGGGGCTGCGGGACGACCACGAGCCCCACCGGGACCTGGTCGCGCTCTTCTCGGATCGTGCTCGGGAGGCTGTGGCATCCCAGCTCGAGGCGAGCCTGCCACACGTCCGCTCCGAGCGGTTAGCAAACGGTGCGCGGCTCCACCGGATCGACCTCGACGCCCACGCCCACCGCTTCGAGTACCCCGCCCCGGGCCGGACGACGGGTGCGATCCACGACCACAAGGCCGAAACCGAACGGGAACCGACGATTACGATCGGGTATGGTCCGGACTTCTGTGTGCTGCGGAGCGACGGCGTCCGGCTCGATATCCCGGACATGGTCGACGAGCTCCAGGCCGAAGTGGTCGGCGCCGGGGTGACCGGGGGCGGCCACCTCGTGGTGGGCAGCATCAAGTTCGTGCCCGGCCGTCGGGCGCAGGTCATCAACGCCCTCGTCGACAAGATGGCGGACGCCGACCTCGACGAGAGCCTGACATCGACGCCACCCTCCGCGGACCTCGACGATTAGTCCGCGAAGGTGAGTCGTCGCGATCCCAGGAGTCCGGCGGTCGCGCACATGCCGGCCACGATGCCGAGATACCCGATCGGGGTGGCACCGGTACGGTCGGTGCGATCCCGCTCGAGCACGGCGCCGTAGTACGCGGCCACGTCCTCGCCTCGTAGGACGACGAGGACTTCCCGGTTGTCACGCATCGAGGCGTTATTCCAGTTCATGCTGCCGAGGACGACGATCTCGCGGTCGACGATCATCCCCTTGTTGTGGATCTTCCCGAAGCGGTCCGGGGCCTCGTGCATCGTGATCTCGACGTCGTAGTCTGCGACGAGGCCGGAGAGCTCCTCGACCAGCGCGGCGTTGTCCTCGGCGACATACCAGGAGTGATCTAGATGGATGCGGACGGCGACCCCGCGCTCGGCGGCCGCGCGGGTCGCCTCGAGGAGCGGGAAGTCGACATCCCCGATCCGGACCTGTTGGATCTCGATCCGACGTTCCGCGTTCTCGATGATCTCGAGTAACGTTCCCTCGGCGTGGTCCGGCGCCGTGACGATGCGGGCTTGCTCGACGTCCACCGTCCGCGGGTCGTGCCGGTCGATCGGGAGGGGTGTCGAACGGTTCGGCTGGACACGTGCCCCGTCGCCCCGGTGGACGTCCCAGTGGAGCCCGCTACGCCAGTGGGCGTCCGTCGCGTAGACCGTGGCGAGATCGTCCGCCAGCGAGGCACCCTCGACCGCGATCGCCCATCCACGGCTCGCGCTCCCCCCGACGCCGGCCGCTTTCCAATTTTCGGACATGACGAGCGCGGTGTCGTCGACGATGGCATATTTGGGGTGGTGGAAGGCGAACCGCCGACGGGCGCCTTGCAGCACGGTGACCGGGATGCCCCGGTTCGAGAGCCGATCCAGGACGGCGCGCTCGGCGGGCCCCTGGCCGCTCACCGGGCGGCCGTCGACGAGCACCCGGACGTCGACGCCGGAGCGGTGCCGCGCGAGTAAGATGTCGGCGATCGTCGGATCGGTGAACTCGTAGCCCGCGAGCCAGAGCCGGTCCCCGGCGGTCCGGAGCGTCTCGATCACCGCTTCGGGCGCGTCCGGAAGGACAAACGCCGTCGCGCGATCCGGCGATCGATTCGGGAGGGCGGGGAGTCTCGGTCCGTGGGCGCGCGGGGTGAGTTCGTCGGATCCACCGCGTACGAACGACGCCGTCTCCTCGACCGAACCGAACGTCACCCGATCGACGACGGAGTCGTCGGGTGCCAGCAGCGAGAGTTCGTCACCCTCGGCCGACAGCGGCAGGTAGCCACGCCAGCCGTGGACGGGAAGATCCGTCAGTAGCTCCGTCGCCCGGGGCGCCCCGCTCAGCGCGACCTCCCCCTCGACCGTCGTCGCCGGAAGCGTCGCGTTGTAGCGACCGTCGGTGAGTGTCCACCCGGACAGGTTCATCGGTGCGGGCACGGACAGCACGACGTACTCGCCTTCGTTCCCGGGGGTAATCGGGTTCGGCTCGACGCGTTCGATGGTCGGGTGCGCCTCCGCGCCGGCGAATCCCGGGCAGACCATGGCCGACACGACCAGGAGCGCGAGTACCAGGGCGGAACGCGACGGCGACACGTCCGCGCAGGGCGCGTGATGTCCAATAAAGCGTGGGCTAGGCGTTGGCGGCCTTCGCGGCCTCGGTTTCGACCAGGTAGCTCCGGTCGTCGTCGTATTCCGCGAGCACCTCGAATGCGCCGGCCGTCCCGATTTGGACGAGGGCCCATGCCGCACTCCCACGGACTTCGGGCGCCTCGTCATCTGCAAGGGTCTGCGCGAGCGGATCGACCGCCCGGGGATCACCGATCATGCCGAGCGATCGGGCCGCATGGCTCCGGACCGTCGGCTCGTCCGCCCTGAGCCGTTGGGCCACGGCCTCAGTGGCCTCCTCGCTCCCGATTTCACCCAACGCCTTCAGCGTGACCTGCTGGAGCTGGGGATCGCTGTCGGTCTCGATGTAATCGAAGAACATCTCGATGGGCTCCTCGCTCCCGATCTTGCCGAGGACTTCGATCGCGTCCTTGTCCCGCCGTTGGGCGAGTTCCATCATGGGGTCGACGGCGCGCTCGTCGCCCAACCGCCGGAGCGCGTCGAGGCAGTGTTCCTCCATGAAGTTCGAATCGAGGAGGTCGTAGGCCAGCAGGATCATCTCGACGTCGCGCTCTTCCTCGTGGACCTTCAGCGCGCTCCACTCGGGCGGAAAGTCCTTGTAATGTCCGAGGACGTCGAAGAAGCCCTCGCGGTTTAACTGCTCGCGGACGGGGAGATCGCCGAACGCCGTCGCGGCTTCGATTTCCGCCTCCAGGTCGTCGGTAGCCTCAAGGAGCCCGGCGATCACGCCCGCGTCCTCGTCGGGGTCGAGGCCCGCCTCGTCGACCCGCGCGGTCGCCGCCTCCAGGGCCGCGGCGGCCTTTGTGGGAGCCTCACCAGCCACAGCGAGTTCCGCGTTGAGGATTTCGTTGATCTCCCCGAGGAACGACCCCACCGCCTCGTGTACTTCTATTTCGCCCTCCTCGGCCCACTCCGTCGTCTCGACGGTCCCCCGCACCGCCTCGATGTCGTCGATGACATCGCTCGCGTAGGGTCCGCGTTGTTCCTCGACCCCATCCCGGAGATCGTCGAGCCGATCCTCGACTTCTTCCCGGGGATCGGGCGGGGCCTCCTCGTCCTCGTCGGCCGGTTCCGGCGGTTCCGGCAGGGTTGCCGCCTCGAGCTCCTCGGCGATAGCGTCCAGCGTCGCCGCCACGTCATCGAGGTCCGCCTCGGTGTCGGCCGCCGAAAGGGCCTCCTCGGCATCGTCGATGCGGCCATGGAACTCCGCGGGATCGTCCTCGCCGTTGGCCTCGCTCATTGGGGCCAGATCCGGGCGATCGAATTATGAGCGTTTTCCTTTCGGCGATGGGGGGCCCCGGAGCTCGCGCTCGGTCTGTCCCCAGTAAAAGTGGGGCGCAAACAGGAAGTACGCCAGCGCCAACGTGAGCAGCGCGTACGGGAAAATCCGACCGTACGCGCGCGGGGCGACCACGGCGAGGCCGTGAATGACTCCCATGAGGAGGGCATCCCGCGCCAGAAGGTCGGGATATTCGACCGGTGCCACCATGACCAATGACAGGACCAGACAGCCGATCCACAAGGCCGCCGGTGTGCCGTGGACCGTGAGCATGGCCGCACAGAGGATCCCGGCCGCCAGCGTCGTCGGGGCCCCGATCGTGGCGGTGTTCGCGGTATCGTGAACCGTATAGACCCCCAGACGAAGGACGGCCAACGCCACGTACAGGGCGGGGACGGCGGCGAGAACTGCCGTCTCCGCGAGGCCGGCGATTAGCGGGAGGTCGAGGTCGGCCGCCACCACCGAGACGAGTGCCGCTGGGGCGAGCGAGAACGAGGACACGTCCGCCAGCGAGTCCAGGTACGGCCCGATGTCCGACCCCCCGACGTGGCGCGCGAGCACGCCGTCGACGCCGTCCGCGACGGCGGCAAGGAGGATCAACCGGGCCGCGAGTTCCGGGTGTGCGAACGTCACTCGGATCGCGAGCAGCCCCACCACCGCATTCCCGAGGGTCACGAGATCAGCAAGCGACAGTCCCTCGAAAAACCGCGATCCCATAACCGGTGCCAGCGCGAAGGCCCTCTTACCTGTTGTGATCCCGACGACACGCGACGATCGCGGCAGCTAAACACACCCGAAGCCAACGGCGATCCATGCGCCGGCGGCAGGTCCTTGCAGCATCGGTCGGCCTCACGACCCCGAGCCTCGCGGGGTGTAGCCTCATCCCCGCCCGCCGGAGCGACTACCACATCGGCATGCGTGCGAACGCCTTCGTCCCCGAATCCTTCGCCGTGTCGGTCGGAAAATCGGTCATCTGGTACAACAATGGGTCCCGCGCCCATACCGTGACGGCGTACGAACAGGGGAGCCCCGACGGCGCGTCGTTCTTCGCCTCCGGGGGCTACGAGTCCGAATCCGCCGCGCGGGACGCGTGGTACGCCGGCGAGGGTGGCGCGATCGCCCCGGGCGAGGCGTTCCGGTATACGTTCTCGCGGCCCGGCCGCTACGAGTATTTCTGCGTGCCCCACGAATCGCGGGGGATGGCCGGCGTAATCGTCGTCGAGGACTGATCAGGCAGCGTCCTCGACCGCGACGTCCGCCTCATCGACATCAACGCTCGTCTCCTCTTCCTCGGCGATCTCGTCCGGCCGCGCGAGTAGCTCGGCCTTCTGGATCTCGACCCGCCGTAGCGGATAGATCGTCTTGGTCTCGGCGTAGATCGCACTCGAGAGCCGACCCTGGACGATGCCGTCCATGAAGTCGGCGAAGGTCCGGTCGGCGGCGGCCTCCTCGACCATCTCGACCATCCGCGCCCGGATGGCCCGCTCCTGGCTGTGGTTGGCCCGTTTGGTCGTGAAGGCGACGGGCTGGACTTTTACCCGGTAGTCGTCCGAGGTGCGAACCGTCAGGGTCGCGTCGATCTTGGACGCCCCCCGCCGCACCAAGCTGCGCAGGTAATCACGCGTGAGCTCGTGCTTGATGAACTCGGTGTAGGCGTTGTCGCTGCCGACCTCCGTGATCTTGAACGTCAGCTTGGTCGTGTTCTCGCTGGCGTTGTCCGTGAGTTCGCCGAGGGTGGTCTCCAGCGTGCGCCCCGGGATGGTCTCTGACTCGTCCGCCGGGGTCTTGGCGACCGGCGCCCGGTCGAACTGCTCGGGCGCGAGGACGGTATACCAGCGTTTGGTCTGTCTACGTCGCGATACGGATCGTTCACTCATTGTCTCGTGGTGTGGTGTCTGTCGTGGTCATGGTTTCGATTTCCGTCCGTCTGGCGACCTGCAGGTTGACGAGGTAGTCATCCAGGGTCGCGTGGGCGCTCCCGATCGCCTCGCGTTCGATCGTCGTGACGACGTGTTCGCCGTCGATCCGGGTCCGGACGTCCTCGGTGTGGTCGGGACGGATGGACCGCGCGATCCGGGCGGGATCCGAATGGAAGGTGTCGACGGTAATGCGCATCAGGCGACCTCCCGGAAGGCCGCCCGTAGCTCGGCCTCGTCGGATCCGTCCAGGAATGACGCCCGTCCGTCCAGCCGCGGGACGGCGGGCACCGGCAACGTCGCGGCCAGTCGTGGACCGGGAACATCCCGGGCGGCGACCGCGTTCCCGTTTGAGCCGCGGACGAGCACGACCGGGGCGGTGGTGCGAACATCCCGAACGAGACGGGCGAGGACGGCCGGTGCCTCGACGTCGGTCTGGATCTCCACGATGGGGCCATCGGCCTCAACGCGGGCGTCCCGGCAGGCCGCGTGGATCTCCTTCGCGGTCCGCCGCCAGGCGTCCAGCGCATCCGACACGGCCGCGTCGTGGCCGTGCGCGAGCGCCAACCCGAGCCCGGGATCGACCTCGCTCAGAACGTCGAGCACGTCGGCCAGGCCGTTGGCCGTCGAAAGGGGTCCATCCGGGGTTGAGACCTTGCCGAGGACGCGGTCGATGGTGGTGATGCTTTGGACGTCCGCCGCCTCGAGCAGCGTCAACGCCACAAATGACGGGACGGCGGCCTCCCGCTCGTCCGTCACGCGGTCGAGCAGGCGTTCGGTGGCCTCCGCGTCGGCGGAGAAGGGCCCGTGGACGAGCGTCGAGTGGGCCAGCCCGTCGACGGTATCTTCGGTGGGAACACCCAACCCCGACACGCGACCGGCGGTCACGGGCCGACGATCGAGGAGTTCCGGCGAGGCCGCCCGTGCGAGGTCGAGATCGTCCCCCAACGACTGCGCGAGGTCGATCGCCGTCCGAGTCGCCTTGCCCGGGGGGATCGTGGAACGACCCCCAAAGCCGACGTCGATTTCCTCGTCGTTTCGAGGAGAATCGTCGCCGATTCTTGTGCGGAAAGGCGTCCCCTCACGGCCCAATATCCCCCCGAGAATCGCGGCGGCGACGATGGCATCGACGGAGGCCGCGACGCGAAGTTCAACGAACTCGCCGCTGGCGAACCGCTGGACAAGCGCATCCACGCCGGTGTCGTCCTCAGACCCTTCGGCCGCCGCCACGTTTCTCACTCCTCCAGGAGACGACGGGCTTCCTCGATCGAGTAGCGGAAGTCGGCGGGAATGCC
>CAZAYR010000016.1:9434-12277 GCA_964489365.1 uncultured Salinarchaeum sp. | reverse complement strand
GCGATAGTACTCGGCGAGCCGGCGCACTTTCGATTCGGTATTCTGGAGTGCGCGCTTGTTCTGGGCGTCCTGCGGGTGTTCCTGGATATGCTCATGCAACCGGATCGCCCGATCGAGGAGGTGCCGGAGGTCCTCGGGCATACCGGGTTCCGCGTCGTGTTCCTCGAGGATCTCGGTAATCTTCTTGCCGGTCGCCAGTTTGACGTCGGGCACGGGGGTCCCGCGGACCCCCTCGTCACGGAGTTTGACCCCGATGACGCTCGGGTCGTGGCCTTCCTCCGCGAGCTCGACGACGCGCTCCTCGATCGCCTCGGGCTCGACGTCGCTCCATTCCGGTGGTTCCGAGACCACGGGACGGTCCGAATCGGACGACCCGCGGCGGCGGGTGTGCATACGTGCCATAGGTTCACTCGGGGAACCGCACTGACCGCAGGATAGGACCGATGGTGGTCATCGGTGCACCCTCGCAATCCCAAGCCGTGAGGCGAGTCGGATTTGCGATCGTGCCGTTCCGTGGGCGGACTCCGCCGGGCGCGAAAGTAAGGATTACGGAAGGCCCTCAGCCGTCCTCGCGTTCGGTTTTCCGGATGCCGTACACCAGCAGATCCTCTCGCGACCCGTCCACGTAGGCGTGATCACGAAGCCGGCCCTCTTCCACGAAGCCGTTCTTCTCGACCACTCGTCGGCTCGCGGGGTTGTTGGCCAGGATGTACGCGATCAGTTTCTCCAAGCGCCGGTGGTCGAACGCGTAGCCGAGCATGAGCTTGACCCCGCCTGACCCGTACCCATTGCCCGATTCGGCCGGATCGACAAAATACCCCAGCTCGGCCACACCCCATTCCGGGTCGATCCGGCTGAGGCCGACGATGCCGACGGCCTCGCCGTCTGCACAAAGAAGGAGATGGGTTTGGTCGTCCATGTGCAGAGCCTCCTCGTAGAAGGCCCGTTCGTCCTCCATCGTGGCGGGGGCGACGCGACGGAGCGAGGCCCACACGTCCGGGTCATTGATCACCCGTTGGAGGAACGGGAGATCCTCCTCTTCGACGACGCGGAGACTGATGTCCTCGCCGCGCAGGAAGACCGGCCCGGGCATATGGGAAAAATCGTTCGGGGAGCGGTTCAAATTACCGAATCGGGTCGCCCCGCGAACCGGTTCCGAGAGGTTTAACCTCCCGCTCGGAGTCGTTTCCCCTAGGGCTCGTAGATCAGCGGTAGATCACTCCCGTGGCATGGGAGAGGCCCCGGGTTCAAATCCCGGCGAGTCCACTAGCGTATCCGTTCAGAACACGCAGATGAGGTGTATTGTCGCCCGGTATCGCGTTCGTCGAAACCGGCTCGGTGGCAAGTTCCGGAGGATTTAGGAAATCGCCTTCACAGCGCTCCCGTCAGGTTCGGCAGGGCCAGTCGATGGCGGGGGTTTTGTCTTCCAGCTGCTAGAAGGCTTACACCCGGGTCCCCGCTTTCGTGCCTGCAATTACGCTCGCAGATTCGGCCCGACCTCAACCGACCTCTGCCGACCGTTTCCCGACGCATTCCCGACGCCTTGCCGACCCCAGCCCGGGGCCGGCGGGGTGATTTCTGCCCTATTTTGCCGATCAACAAAATCGCGGGAGGGCGCTAGCTTCAATGTTCTCGGGAAATGAAAATGTGGAGCATGAGGATCTCTCCGCCGGAAATCGCCGACGTATCGCGATTTTCCCGATCAATTCTCGTGTCGGTGACAAATCTCGAGGCATCATCCTCGGAGACAATGGATCACAGCCGGGGGGTATCCCCCCTTCGGATATCCCCGACAACGTTGCACTCCGTCTGAACGGCCGGTTGACGGCTCGAAATTGATTCCTGCTCCTCAGGCGATTGGCGTTCACGCCTCTCCGTCCGGCGCACTCCAGACGGGAGCGTGCGTTAAAGGGGATCTCTCCCTGGCCGGTGATAATGTCGTCAGATTCACCGGAGGATCCATCGGAAGGGGACCCAGGAACCACACCGCCACGGGACATCAGGACCAGTCGTCCAGAGGCAGGTCATGGAACCCAATCCAGTGGATCCATGACCACCCAAGAACGGCGGAGCCTCGAACGCTTGGCTGACGAGCCAGATCGCGAGGCGGGGTGGGTCTTGCGGCGGGTGATCAGGCATCTCGACGAAGCTGACTCGTAAACCATGACAAGCGATGAGATCGACGACCTACATGACCTCGTCCATGCGTTAGATGTGGATCCCGAAGCAGTCGAGACAGCCCTTGAACGGGTCCAAACTTCCGCCGAAAAGTTACATTCTCAGAAGGATGGTGAGTGGACTCAAGAAGAGATCGCGGAAGTTCGTGAGCGACTCCCGACTGATCCGCTCCAAGCAGCAATACTCCAATTGGCCCTCCCACAACCACTCCGGGAACGGCTCGAGTACGTCCATCCGTCGAGTCGGCAACAGGGTTATTGGCGACGTTCACGCGAGCGAAGCGACGTTAGCCAGCTTTCCGATGCGGAGCTCCGCCGTCACCTGTGCTTCAACCGAATCATGCAGGATCAGCGCGGTCGGACAGGGACGGTCCAAACCTCGGATGGACGGGAAGTGCCAGAGACTGCGATCGAGTTACAATCGGAGATGACGGGTCAGAAATTTGATGATGAGGAAGATGAACCGGAAGAGCATCGCATTTCAGGGCGAGTGCGTCGGTTGCTTTCGTGGGCGCTTCCGAGATGAGCCCTCAGTTACTCTACCATGTCCCGATATTTTCACCTACCTTCTTCCAGGGATGCTGATGATTTTTTGGTATTGTTGTGGAAAAAGTATTCTTCGGCAGATCGACCCGTCGCCCAAGTCGTCCCGGCTGCGTCAACACC
>CAZAYR010000016.1:5737-9424 GCA_964489365.1 uncultured Salinarchaeum sp. | reverse complement strand
TGATATCGCAGTCCCCCAACCGGAACGATCGACCACCTGCCGGCTAACGGTCGAATCGACGTTGATACTGGAGCAGACCCGTCGTGAGGAGGAGGCCGACCAGTAGGCCGAACGCGTGAGAAATGACGTTGACCGTCATCTCATCGCCTCCGGTATCGGCGGGGAACCCACCGACAATTAAGGCGATGATGACCACGGCCGATCCGAGGACTGTGTAGTACTCCACGAGCGAGGATCCGTGGAGATCGGCGGAGGCCGTCGTTAGCGGTTCGCCCACCTCCGAGCGGAACGCCCACCCGCCCCAGCCCGCGCCCAGGGCGATGATTCCGAACACAAAGGGCGACAACGACCCGTGACGGAACAGCAACACGCCCGCCGCGAACAGGTAGATGAGATAGACCAATAACCATCCCGCTCGCCTCGAGATGCGATCCGCCACGACGGATCCCGTTCCGGCGGCCAACATACCGACATAGGCGAACACGACGCCGGAGAATCCGTACTTCTTCGATTCATTGTCAGTGGCCTCCCAAACCAAGTGGAGCAGGGAAAAATCGAGGAATAGGATGACGGGCGGGGCTATGACGAGGATTGACAGATACAGTTCCCAAAACCTTCGCCGGCCGTACGCAACGGCCATCAGGGCGTATGCAAGCGGGATCGCGAGTGAGTAACCGAAGAGGTTCCCGACGAGGTGCCCCAAGTCGTGATGGAGGAACGCCGCGGTCCAAACGCTCCATGGGGCGGGGTCGTGGTAATAGAAGAAGTAGTTCGCGCGAACGTCGTAGGTGGTCGCTGCGTGGAGAATGGTCATCGCCGCCGCCGGTAGGATGAGGATGAGCCCGGCTTGGATCGCGTCTTCTCGAGTGAAGTCGAAATCCGGTGACTGCAGCGTGTCGACGAGATCCATCAATTAGCGGTTAGTTCAGTACTGCGGAAATAAATTATATTCGTCGGGCCAGTAAGGCCCTTCACGGAGAACGATTACCGACGCTCGAGGTATGCCGGAATTCGAAATGGGAGATCGTGTCCGCATCGACATTCCCGATGAGGCGGATCCTGATTTCCAGTCCTTCCACGGAAGGCACGGTGAAGTAGTGGATGTCCTCACCGACGATGCCAGCGCGATTACCGGCCGAGAGGAGGATGCAGTGCTGTACCGGGTTCGGTTTCGGAGCGGCGACGTGATGGATTTCCGAACTCGGGATCTTCGGCCGCCCCTTGACGATTAATCCTAACCAGGCGCGATGAAGCTAGCTTCCAACTGGGTGGATGGGAGGCTTGGTCGCTCTCGACCCGACTACTGGTGAATTCGTCTTGACCGGGGTCCTCGCAATAAAATTCAGTCCCTTCCCCGTTCAAGCGAATCCAGTTCGCCCTGTTGGGGACGGGTAGGGTCGGCAAACTCGTCCTTGATGTACAAGATGGTCAGTCCGAGTACGGCTTCGATCCGCTTCCGGTTCTCGTAGAGATCCCCCTTATCGACAGTGATCACCCGATCGAGGATGTTCTTGTCCCGCAGATGAGCGGCATCGCACAGAATCAATTGATCCACGTATCCGTCCACGAACTCCAATCGTCGTCGCGTCTCCTCCCAGTCGGATTCTCGCTCAGGTCCCCTCCTGAGCCGCCGCTCGAGGCGATCCCGAGTCTTTCGTGCCTCCGATTGGATGGTGTCGCACAGCGCATCCATCGCTTCGCGAGCCACTTCCGCGTCTATTTCATCCCCGTCAATCTCGTCGGCGAGGAAGGCCCGAATGTTCGGGCGGATGTACTCGTCGATTTTTCTCGGCGGGTAGATCTCGTCCTTGATGCCGGTCTCCGCGATGAATACATCAACGAGGGTTTCGAGGTCTAATTCGTCGTCCTCGTAGGTCCGGAGGTTGAGGTCGAGATTAACCTGCGCCGCGCGAATCTTCGAGAACTTTTCGCCGAACTTCCCTTCCTCGGTTTTCCAGTCGACGTCGGCCGTGTCGAGTGAGTTTGAATCGTTGCAGTTGCAGTACTCGTAGATGACGGCCCGACTTGTGTAAAGCGTGTTACTGGTCTCGAAGAGGCGTTCCGCCTCCTTCCTCCACAGATCGTGGAGGAACGTAATGCCGACGAGAGCCCCGGTGTCGAGGAAGTAACGCGCCATATGGATCACGTGGTGACCTCGAATTCGAGGTGGGGAACTACGAAGGCTTCCGCCGCCTTTCTCGCCACCTCGCTTTCACGAGCGTTGCGCCGCGCCTTCGCCTGTTCGCGAGAGAGCAGGATCGTCCTGATCCTCCGTTTCTCGGCATCCACGCTATCGATGTCCAGCTCGGTGGCAATCTCTTCGCGAGTCAACCCGTCATTCTCGTGGCAGGCGAGTTCCAAGCAGAAGAACCGCCAAAACTTCCCAGCGAGCAACTGGGCCCGCTCGGGATCGTATTCGTCGGAATCCAGTTCTGCACTCATCAGCCGATACCAGATGTGAAGGTCGTCCTCATATTCGGGAAATTCAGTGACGGGGAAGCTCTCGATGAAGTCGTACAGCGTCTCTCGTGTTTGTTCCTCGTTTTTGCCACCGTAAATCGTCAACTGCCCATCGGTAGCCGCCATTTCGAGCTGTTCGTCAAGTCGGCGGTAGTGCCGCTGCACGTCGTAGGGGGCGTCATCGTATATCCGTTCGGTGAGGCCTTCGAGTCCGTGTTCGTAGTACTCGTCGAGAGCCCGACGCACGGTCCGACGCCCTCGACTGCGGACTCTGGACGGCGCATCGATATCGGATATCTCCACATTACAGCTCACCGGAGCGTCTTCTCCGCCAAGGGTGACGCACGTGTCGGCCATCGCCGCGACCGGACCGTACATGTACCAATACGTGGGGAGTTCGACCGAGACGCGTTCTCGTTCGAGTTCGTCTTCTGCGACGTAGAGGATTTTGTGGACGGCTTTCGGCGAGAGTGGCTCGTCGTACTTGTGTTCATCAAGCAAGAGGGCCACCAGTTCCTCCATCTCGAGATCGGTCTTCATTCGGTCGTCTTGTCGGGCGTATCGTTTCTCGAAGTATATGTGCTATTGGCCCGCGGCAGTAGAAACACTCTCAATGGTCCGGCTCGCAATCGCGGAGTAGCGAATGCCGCTGGTCAACCACGAGGGAGGGAGCGAGGCCAGTTACGACAAAGGGGAGAAGTACAAGGAGCGGGTGGAGGAATACCTACGAGCCCGCGGGTACAGCATTGAACGCCGGTCCAACCACCACGCAACCACAGAAGATGTCGCAGCTGTCCGAGTCGACGACGAGTTTCACTACCTGAACGGCGAGAAGGTCGGCGACGAGTTCAAGAAGTTCGTCCGAGTAGAGGCGAAGGCTGGCGACCTCTCGCGGGTGGAGAAGAGCTTCCTGACCGAGCTAGCTCGCGTGTTCATCGACTATTGGGAACAGGATGGTGGATTCGAGTACCACGTTTACGCCGCGAACCTCCAAGCGTTTCAAAAGTGGAAGAACATCTTCGACCCCCGCGAAAATAGCGAGGAGGCCGTCGAAGACTACTTCGGGCGAATTGTTGAAGACAACGGGCTAAACCATCGGGAGGAAGAGGTGTTCCAACAGTACGACGTGGAGGACTTCGAGCGGTTTCTTACCGATGTCTTCGTCCATCAGGTCGGCTGGGAACGACTTGGGCAACTAGCTGAAGATGAGCGGTCGGTCGATCGGTC
>CAZAYR010000016.1:0-5727 GCA_964489365.1 uncultured Salinarchaeum sp. | reverse complement strand
TTTTACACCAGAGAGAACACGCCGGTTCAAGAGCCGGAAACGCTCCTCCCCAACTTCCTCCGCATCAGCGAACACCCGGACTACGTGTACATCGGGGAGTGTTTGGCGGATCATCCTGAGGAGATCTACGGGCGCAACCCGAGATACCTCCCGATTTGGGCGGAAGGCGGTACGCTCTACAGCTTGATTCCGGACGACGCGATGGACGACGCCCTGCTACAGTTCGTGGATGAGGAGTCGATTCACCGTCGAGAGTTCGGCCGGTGGCTTCCGATGGAGGGAGCCAAGGCGACAGCGAAGAAGCTGTTCAACCGCCACGTCAGGCGACGGGGGATCGAGAAGTATGCTGGCTGCAAGATGGTACGGCATCAGCGGGAGAACCGGCTCATCTTCGAACACGACTCGGAAGACGACGGGGAGGACGGACCGTCGCAAACGAAGGTCGAGGGGTGGGTCGTTACGATGGAGCGCGGCAACTTTGTCGCCCATCGCTACGCTGCGCCGCAGGTCAGGCGTTACGACGACCTTTTCTACGTGTTCGTGGAAACCGGTTGGTTGTTCTCGCGCTCTGGTGGGGGGACCGACCTCATCGGCGGCGACCTCGCCAGCCGGCTCCACGATGACTTGCAGAGCGATGGTTACAGTCGGCCGAATAATCTGAAGGCTCACTTCCGGCAGTGGCGGTCGTACCTCGGACTCAATGAAGACGAGAAGCCGAATCACGCGCTACCAAATGGGAATGCGGAATACGATCCGCAGGGGGTGGCGTTCGCCGAGGAGGACGGATTGAAGATTCGGAAGCGACCGCCGAAGGACACCGACGAACGGGATCTCCTGATGGAACGCGGGATTGATTCGTACCGATGACGGGCTTCAACGTGGATTACCTCTCCGAACCGGAACTCGTCTTCGCCGGCGGGGAGAAAGCGAAAGATCCCCGCACCGGTCTCCTTGAATACGGCCCCTGCCCGCCGCGCGACGGTTCCGACCATGAGATCATCCGGATCGGGATAGTCGGCGACAGCTGGTCGATCTCGGCCCTGCGCGATCTCCTTGAGGATATGCGCCACGGCATTCTGCCCAAGGGGGGCGATCGAGAACGATGGAACCAGCCATTCCCTGGGCTCGGCCCGAATTCGGAGCTGCGAATGTCGTTCGATCAGCGGAGGAAGTGGCGCGGCGAAGTCGGGCGCGATGACTTGGAGCGCCTCGAAGACGTACGGAGCGAGGAAGACCGGGTCGAGATGGCGCTCAAATACATCGAGTACCAGATCGAAAACGTCTGTTCGACTACGCCATCCCCGGATGTCGTCATCGTCAGCATCCCTGAGGAACTCGCCGACCTGCTCACCGGGGATAAGAAGGCGGATACCATTCGAACGGACGACACCGACTTTAGGAGCCGCATCAAGCTGCTCGGGATGCTGAACCAGACGCCGACGCAGCTCATCGCACCCAAGACTCTCCGCGGGCAGGACGTCCAACCGCGCCGAGAGGTGGCGTGGAACATTGCCGTCGGCCTCCTTTACAAGGGGCGGCGCGGACGACCGTGGAAGCTCACCGAGCTGAAGTCCAACACCTGCTACGCGGGCATCTCCTTCTACGACGAACGCGGGTCGGATCCCGACACGCGGGCGTCGGTCGCGCAGGTCTTCATGGAGACCGGTGAGAACTTCGTCATCCGCGGCGACCCGGTGACGGACATCGCGAGCGACGAGGACGCGGGCCGGACACACCTCTCCCGATATGACGCCAAACGGCTGGTGGAAACGATCCTCGAACGGTACGGGGACAGGCGCGACGACCGTCCGGAACGGTTGGTCATTCACAAATCATCGAACTTCTGGGAAAAGGAGACGGAAGGGTTCAAGGACGGTTCCACGGACATCAGAAACCGCGATTTCGTTACCATCCGGGAACACCATCCGATCCGGCTGTTCAGCACCACCCAGTATCCACCACTGCGGGGCACGGTGGCCCTTCCGCCCGGGCGAGCGGAGTACTACCTCTACACGAAGGGATTTGTCCCGGAGCAGTCGGCGTATGCTGATTCTGGCACGCCGAATCCGATCGTCATTCGGCCCGACGAAGATGTCAACTACAGCTCATACCGGGAAATTTGTGAAGAGGTGCTAGCGTTTTCCAAATTGGACTGGAACAGCTCCGATTTCTGCAAGAAGCTGCCCGTGACCGTGGGAATCGCCGACGCGGTCAGTGACATCCTCGCGGAGCCGATGGCTGCGGACCTTCACGCGGACACCTTCCCATACCATTATTACTACTACATGTGACCCTCAGGGATCGTAATCTATACTCTCCACAATTCAAACGATTTTTTCTGTCCGTTATACTTTGCTGACGTGCGCGGGCAGATCGGAGTTCTCGATGACAAAGTTGCTCTTCCATCAGGATCAAATGGGTTTCATCGCCTCTGTGAATCTTCACCATATCCAAAGCAATCCAAAAGCTCCGACTTTCCTACGGTTCGCTCTGAATATCGTTGTTGTACCAATTCTTCCTCCGTGGACTGTTCCACGATGTCGTCCTCGAACGGTTCGGTATCGATAGCGATCGATATCTTCGATGGCTCGCCTCGCTTGGCGAACGCGTCACGCAGGGCGCCTGCTACCAATGCCTCGATGAACGATTGATACTGCGCTTCTTCCCAGCCACCCTCGTCAATCAGTGCATCCGCGAGACTCAGGAACACCAGACTGAGGGTTTGCCGGAGGCCTCCAGTTTGGAGCACCGCATGCTCTCCCTCCCAGTCGAATGCCAGGTACGACCAGTCCAATTCCGCGGGGCCCGGTTCCGCGTCCTCCCCGCCATGGGGATGCATCTGAGACGCACTTCCTTTTCGCTGGAGCAGGAGCTGTGCCCGATCCTGTGCGTCGAGATGTTCAAAGGCGATGGCCATGTCGATGAACGAACTCCGGAACCGATTGCGGATCGTGCGGCGGCGCTCTCGCTCCGTCGATTGATCGATCTCAGGCTCTTGTCCTCGCAGATACGCCCGCTGCTTTGCGGTCAATACGATGTCGTCGGGGTCCCGAGACGCGATACTTGCATTGAGGATATCCATCAGGTTGGACTCGTCTTCGGGCATGATTCACAACGACAGCAAACCCTGCGCGCAATAGTTGTATAGCTCAATCGAACGGAATACGGTAGTTTCCCATTTCATGCCATTCGTAATTTTTCGCTGCTGGCGTTAAACTTGTCCTGGGCCAATTCGGCTAATCGTCCTCACTTGGGTCTCCGGACAGGTACAGTTCGCCGAGATTGCCTCAACTTGATGCGCTTAGCCGAATCAGCCAATCTCCTACGTCGTCAGGACGTGAATCGAGGGCTGAGGGAAGCTGGAATCGTTTGACGGCGTCGGGAACGTCGGGAACTGGGGCGAATTACAATAGCCAACAAAGCCGGCTTCGGTCAGCTCCACTCAATCTCCCGCTTTCCTCGCGGCCCCGTCCGCAATTACGCTCCGCAATTTTATCGCGGTCAACGTAGCCCTCATCCGCCGGCTCGCGTAAACGAAGGCGTCCGCGGTCCGGAGCGTTTCCCGGACGTACCCTGCTTCTCTCTCAAACAACTCCTTCAACACCGCGCCAAACGTGCCACTATATATAGTTAGAAGAATACTTCTTCTCCGGAACAAGTCTTATTGTTCCATAAGTTATCCTGTCGAGTATGGCGGAAGCCACGACCCCCCTTGTGTGGGAACGACTCCGAGAAGTCCTCCAGATGACAACAATCTACAAGATTAACCCGGGCTATCCGGGCGTCGTCGAGACCGACGAGATGGAGCAGATTTGGGACCGTGAGGGCATCATCAGCATCTCAACCTGGTCTACGGCGGGACCGCTCGATCTTGAGGCTGCATACGACAGCGAGCCTATCGCCATCACCGCCGATATTGTGGATGCGGATTTCTACGACGAGTTTGACCAGGAGTTCCAGCGCGACCCGCTCCGGGAGGCCGTGCTGGAGGAGAACCACGGCGGCGACGAGGACAAGCTGCGGAGTGCAGCCCAGCAAGCCGGGTCGCTCCTCCGGTTCTTCAACGACATGGTGGAGGGAACGCCGGTCGTCGCGAATTTCTCAGACGGTGCCGCTTTCTCAACGGTCACCGGCGAGGCGATGTATCATCCCGGGAGCCCGGCGGTGGAGCAGGACAACTATCACAAGTACTACCGCGAGGTCGAATGGTACCGCCGCGACGACGGTCGGATCATCACCGTTCCGTACGAGGCGCTGCCGGACACGTTCGACCCAGGACGGACGACGACGAGCCGGGTGAAGAACCCCGAGCAATTGGCGGAGGTCGGACGCCTGATCGACTTCCTCGAGAAGAATTAGGTCAGCAAATCCCCGTGGCCGGCAGGATCCGGGACCAGGGAATTTGACTGAGGCCCTGGATGCCGAACCCGATCATTAGGAACACCATCCCCCAGATCCCATCGGTTACCTCGGACGTCATCTCACCGAAGTTCTCCCATGACATGTCTATACCGGAGCTCCGAAGCCGGCGCGGTGACGCCTTTGTAGCTTGTATCGCCAAGAACACCCCGCCGAACAGATCGAATGCCAATCCGTAATACTGAGTCCCGAGCCCGACGTTCGCCTCGATTACAACTCCGGACGCGAGCATGACCGCTAGAAGAAACACCGTGAACGACCGGAATGAGTTCGCGACCGCCGCCGCTGCCGCGTCGATATCACCTTCATTTGGGTTGTCGCCACCATTGAGCGCTCGAATCAGGAACTTGGTTAACCACTTCCCTCTGTTGAACGTGTGGGTCACGACGGTTATCGCGAGAACAGGGATGATCAAGGCGGACACCAGGATAGGCGCCAGTCCGGCCTGACACGGACCGTCCCAGATGTAAATGAGCGTTCCGCCCACAAGCAATACGGCTCCGATGAGGAGTGCGATGCTCTGGTAATTCCGTTTCACCCACTTGTTAAAGAGAGTACGGCGGCTACGGTCGACGGTCACCCCATTGAGGTCGATGCTTCCATCGATGTAATACCGTCCGGTGCTGGTTATTTCGAACTCGCCGTGGCCGGCGTACTCGACCAGTTGAAGATCTCGTAATAGACGGAGACGATAGGTGATGTCCACGTCATCGAGATCGATGTCGTCGGTGTCGTCCGGGAGATCGCCGAGAACGTCGTCTCGCTTGATCTCGAACTTCTCACGGATGCTCGTCGCCGTTCCGGAACCACCGCCTAGACGTAACACGCCGAGAATGACGTCATCGGCAGGCTCCATCGGCTCGGCACGGCCGTGAGGCATAAACCGAAATTTAAACAATATCAGTTATCTCTGCCGGTGGACAACTCCGACAGCAAGTTCTTCGGATTATCGCACCTTCGCTCGAAGTGTGCGAACCCTCCAGGCGTCTACAGAGCCGCTTCAATAAGTGAGTTTCTCAGTAGGGGTAAACGATACGAAAAGCGGGTCTGAGGTGTCTGTAATAACCTGAATTCTTACCCCGACAGAAAGTGAAGTAACGATTCGTCAAATCCCATAGAAGGCGGGGAGCATGGATCAATACCCGAGCTTGTATAATTGAATAATAATTATTGCTCATTAAATACGTATTTGTCTATATGTGATTGATAGAAAGATGAGATGTCCTCCCTTTCAGATAGATGCTTGTCGACATCTTCAACTTCTGGTGGTACACCTAATTCTATGGCAACTGACCGGTCTACACCCCT
>CAZAYR010000015.1:13056-29122 GCA_964489365.1 uncultured Salinarchaeum sp. | reverse complement strand
TCGGTCCCGCTGTTCCACCGAGAGGACGGGCTCGCCGTCTTCCCGGTCGACGCGGACCCAGAGAAAGCCCGGCTTGACGGCCAGGAAGCGATGCGCCGGCGCGGGGCGCCCCCGCCAGCCGCCCTCGCGGCCCTTGGCCAACGCGCCGCAGCCGAACTCCCACAGGCCGGTGTCCGCGTCGACGGACGCGTACTGCCAGTGGCGATCGCCGCCGAGGACCACGGCGTCTTGCGCCGCGAGGAACCGCCGGAGGCGCCGGCCCTCCGTCCGGAACCCGGGATTCGCGTAATTGTCGTTTTTCCCTCGCCGGTCGGGCCCGACGAAGATCGACGGCGCGATAACCACCTTGAATGGCGCGTCGGATTCGCTCAAGGACCGCTCCAGCCAGGCGATCTGCTCGTCGCCGAGGATCGTCTTCTCCGGCCCGTCGGGGATGGGATTCGGGCTCCGGAATTCCCGCATCTCGAGGAGCCAGATCTGCAGGTCCGCGCCCCAGCGGATGGTCTTGTACGGTCGATCGCCGGTGGGATTCTGTTCGTCGAAAATGGCCACCCCTTCTTCGAACGTCAGGTCGCCGTACCGCTGGCCGGGCCACGAGTCGTTGTCGATGATGTCGTGATCGTCCTTGAGGAAGTAGCTGGGGGTCGTCGCGTGGAAGCGTTTGAGATACGCCAGCGAGTAGGTGCGGTGCCAGTGGGTCCGCGCACGCTGTTTCGTGCGTCCGCGCAGTCGCCCCTGATCGTAATACACCATGTCGCCCGTATGGACGAAGAAATCCGGGGAGAGTTGCGAGAGCGTGCGATACGTTTCGAACCCCTGTCCCCCGGCATCCCGGAAACGCCAGGCTTGACACGAGACCACGGCGAACCGGAGCGGGATTGCCGTGTCGCGACCGGGGGCCGTTCGAAACCGGCCGGGGTATTCCACCCCGATCTCTTCGTTGCGCGTCGACGCGAGTGCGATCCGGTACTCGGTGGCCGGGTCGAGATCGGACAGTCGAACCTGGACAGTGCCGTCTCGGGCTGGCGTGGCTCTCCGCTCGAACGACTGCACGGCTTCCGGGTCGTCCTGGGGGCGCACCTCGAGTCGGACCGTTCCCCACGTCGCGGGGTACCAACGTTCGCGATTGGAGGGTTGGGACACCTCCGTCCGGCTCAATCGCGTCCAGACGTCCGCGGAATGTGCGGTCACCTCCCCCAGCTTGAGCCCGTTGTTGAACCCCACGTCCCCGATCGCCACGTCGGCGTCGTCCACATCCAACGCCACGCATCCGGCGACCGTGCTCAGGCCCGAGGCGGCGAGCACCTGGCGGCGATTCAGCCGCCATCGGCGGTCACCGCCGTCGTCTCCCATTGGCCGGGGAACGTCAGGATCGGTTGAAAGTATTTCGGCCGCGAGCGAGGTTCCGAAGGCATTCCCCCCGACGCCGTCAGGGTGGTGGAGCCTCCGTCGAGACCCGCGATGGGGTCGCCGATCGCCGTGTCCGTGGACGCGACGCGCCTCACTGGCCATGAAAGCCGGGAACCGATTGCCGATGCGGCTCGATCGGTAGCGGACGCCCTCGACGGACGGCTCATCACGCTTCCAGGAAAGGAACACATGGCCATGCACGAAGCGCCTGAGGTCTTAGTCGACGCCTCATGGATGCCTTCGAAGTGCGGGTCGACTAGCCGAATCTGTCGGGGAGGGGCGTTCGGACGGCGATCCGGCCACCGAGCACGTTCACCCATCGTTCGCGTCGGGACCGGATCTCGGCTACCAAAATACCCCGAACAGCACGAGGAAGGTCAGGTACGCCCCGACGGTCGAGAGGATCGGGACCACGTTCTGCATGAGGATCACGCGGCCGGTTGTGCCGGGGTCGAACAGGTCCGCCGCACCCGGAATGTCCGCCGGCTCTTCCTCCCCGATCGCCGGCGGCTCATCGGACGGTTCGGCGGCAAGCGCCCCGACCGAGACCTCGGGCGGTTCCTCCCCGCGGACGACCTCGGGGATCGTCGCGGTTCGCGTGGCCCGTCCCCATCCGAGCCCGATGATCGAGGTCGTCGCGATAATGACGAACGAGGCGGGGATCCCGATCGCGGAGAGCCCGACGACGATCGTCGAGGAGACGATCGCCACCAGGATCGCCGCCGTCAGCGGCAGGTCGGTGATATCGTTCCCGAGGGTCTCCAGCGTGCGGCGGGCGATCGTGAACGCACCCACCGCCACGGCCGCACAGCCGAGCAGGATCATCATATCGAGATCGACGCCCGCCCCCACCAGCGGCGCGATCGCGTTGGCAATGTTGGACGTCCCCGACGAGAAGGCCATCAGGCAGCCGATGACGATGACGACCGTGCCACCGAACAGTTCCCGACGCGTCGTGTTCGGTCCGGCGGTCGGCCGTGGCACGAGGCCGGAGCGGTCGAGTTCGAACAGGGGTCCGGGACTCGTCGTGATCGCCACCCACCGGTTGATCCGCGGGTAAAAGTACCGGCCGATCATCCCGGACACCCAGAAGCCCACGATGGGGGCGACGATCCACCAGACGGCGATCTCGCCCATCACCGCCCAGCTCAGTTCGCCGGTCGCGATCCCGAGCCCGGCGATGGCACCGACGGCAGTCATCGACGTGGACGCGGGGACGCCGAAATAGTTCCCCACGAAGAGCGCGCCGCCGATAAAAAAGAGCACGACGATGCTCGTTTCGATCGTGAACACGCCGGGGTCCGTCACGAGGTCGACGCCGAGGGTCTCCACGACCCGCCGCCCGATCGTCCATCCACCGAGGAGAAAGAAGATCGCCATCAACCCGGCCGCTCCGGTCTTCGAGATGGCCTTGGCCCCGACCGCCGGGCCGAACGCCGGGCCGGTGGTCGCGCCGCCGATATTGAAACCGACAAAGAGTGCGACGGCTACCCCGGTAACGAGAAAAACGCCGACCATACATCGACGTCACTTCGTACTCTCTTAAGCGGATGGTTCTAACGCGGAATGACAGTCGCTAAGCCGGCTGAGGCCCGTCGGATCACCTCGCTCCGGGATGGTGGGATATTCCTGTCCGGAGACCGGGTATCGACGTATGTGTGCGAAATCGCGAACGTCCGAGCGGGTGCGCGAGTGACGATGAACCCCAGTCGCGTCGACATGGCGGTCGACTTGGCGTACGGTATCACGATCTTCGTCGCCATCGGACTCGTCCTCGTCGTCGGGACCCAGGTCGGGGTCGCGTTCGGCCTCGGCGTCATGATCTCGTTCGTCATCCATATCGGGTGGAAGATGGCGCGGTTCGATCCCGAGTGGATGACCAGGGAGGTCGCCCAGCAGGTCGAGGAAACCGTGAGCGAGGAGGTCGAGCGGACCGTCGGGGATACGGTCAACAAGGAGATGGCGGATCTCGCGGATACGATCGGCGACACTGTCAGCGAGGAGGTGACCGAGGAGGTCGAAAAGACGGTCAGTAAAGAGGTCGAATCGACGGTGAAGGAGGCCGTCGACGAAGTCGCCGACGCCGGTGACAAGTGATCCAGCGGCGTCGCACTCCTGCTCGCTAGTCGCCAGGCGATCGGTCGGCCGTTGACGTCGGTTCGCGCTGGACGACCAGCACCGGTCCGAGGAACTGTTCCGCGACTTGCTCCGCGCGCATGCCGAAGACGAACGTGGCAAGCGAGGGGTCGGACTCCCCCATCACGACCACGTCAAACTCCGTGGCCGCGTCGGCAATCGCCGTCTGGGGACGGACGTCACGGACGGTCCGTGTCTCGATCGATGCGCCATCGACCCCCTCCTCGGTCAACCGGTCGGCCAACCCGTCGAGCAGTGTATCGGCATCCCGATCGGTCTCTTCATCCCCGGCGACATGCAGGAGCGTCACGCGCGCCTCCGCCCTCCCGAACAGCCCCGCCACCAAGCGGACGAGCCGATCGAGGCCGACCGTGCCACGGACCGCGACGAGGACGTCCGTCGGGGGCCCGGTCGCCTTCGGGACGAGCACGGCCAGACAGCCGTGTTCGGCGATCATCCGGTCGATCGTCGACTGGCCTTCGTGCGTGAACACGAGTTGGGACTCGACGCTGGCCCCCGCGGCTTCGAGCATCGTTTCGAACTCCGCGAGGCGCGCGTTCGCTTGCTCCTCGAACTGCATACGCGCCTGACCGGGCGCCGTCTGATCGGGGACGACATGATAGCCGAGGAGGACGACATGGGCATGCGCCAGGAGTTCGGGAATCCCTTCGGGGATCGACTCTCCCTCGAGGATGCGAACGGGCACGAGGACGGTGGGTCTATCCGACATGGTCAGAAGTCTCCTTTGAGTTCGACGTCACCGGCATAATAGCGGTACCATAGGTACGAGAGGGTCATAACCGCAATGCCGATCGCGATGGACGGCAGTTGCATGAATGCGACCAGCCCGAAGCTGGCGACGGCGCCGATCGCGGGCAAGACGGGAACCCCCGGCATCCGGAAGCTGGGCTCGTACCAGTCCGGATTGCGACGACGCAACACGATGACCGCGACACAGATCAACCCGTACATCACGAGATGCAGGAAGGAGGCGACTTCCGCCAGGACTGCAACCTCCCCCGTGGCGACCAGGAGGATGATCGGTCCGCCCGCGGCAAGTAGCGCCACGTGGGGGGTCCCGTACCTGAGATTGATCGCGCTCGCCCGGCGGGGGAGTAACGCATCGCGGCTCAGTGCGTACACGGTCCTCGATGCACTGAGGATCGAGGCGTTCGCGCTGGAGAACGTCGCCAGCAGTCCCGCGAACAGGATCGCGACCGCGCCGGGGAGGCCGACGAACTCGCGGGCGACTTCGACCATCGCGGTCTCGCCGAATCGCTCGAGCGCGGTTGCGTCGAACGCACTCGTCGCGACGAAGATGGTCAACACGTAAAAGACGGTTACGACGAGGACGGACCCCACCATCGCGCGGGGGAGATTGCGGCTCGGCTGTTTGATGTCGCCGGCGACGGTGGCGACCTGCGCGAAGCCGAGATACGAGGTAAACACGAGGGCGGCGGTGCTCAGGACGGGGAAGTACCCCTGCGAGAAGAACTCCCCGGGGACCGCTTGGCGCCCGAACACGCCCAGCGACTCGAGCGACCCGTACGCGAGAAAGAGGCTCAAAACCACGAGCAACACGGCCACGACCACGTTCTGGATCTTGGCGGTATTCTCCGTCCCCCCGATACTCAACGCCGTCAAGCCGACACCGAACAGCAACCCCAGGACGATCACGGGGTCGAACGAGAGTCCGATCCCCACCTCCGCGAAGACGGCCGCGGCATAGTGTCCCAGGCCGACGAGGTAAAAGCCCGAGGCGAAGACGAGCCCCAACCACAGGCCGAGCCCCACGACGGCCCCGTAGGACGCACCCATGGACCGCGAGACGAAGAAGTACCCACCCCCGCTACGCGGCATCGCGGTGGCCAGCTCCGAGGCGGGCAGTGCGACAAGCAAGGCGATGACGCCGCCCAGCGCAAACGAGAGCATGGCCGCCGGCCCGGCGTCCCCGGCCGCGAGTCCCGGGAAGACGAAGATCCCCGCACCGATCATCGTGCCGATGCCGATCGCGAGGCCCCCGATCAGTCCGATCGTCCGTTCGAGTTCGACGTCATCATCGTGTACCGTCACATCCGCCAGCACCGCTTCCGGTTCGGGCTCCGGTGATTCCCCCTCGACGTTCTCGCCAGTTCCATCGATCGGCTGGTCGTCAACGGTCACGAAGGCAACCCGGTTCCCGTGTCAAATTCCCGGAAGTTAAGGATGGTGCAGGATGTCGGGAATCGTCCCCTGCTCCCGTTGGTGGTCGCGTTGCTGGCGGGGCATGGATGTCATTCCATCCCGCGAGGGCCTCGTTCCGACTCGGGAGCCCGCACAGCTGGACCGCGCAACCCGGTCGGCGCTCACATGTCCGCGCCGAGGATCCCGCCGTCGACGTTGACGGCCTCCCCGTGGATCATCCCGGCCGCGTCACTGGCGAGGAACGCCGCCAGTTCGGCGACCTCTTCGGGCTCGGCATACCGGCCGGCGGGCGTCGTCTCGGCCAGCTCCGCGAGTTCGTCAAGCATCCCCGCCGTCATGCCGGTGGCGACGAAGCCCGGACAGATCGCGTTCGCGCGGATCGCCGGGGCATGATGGTGGGCCAGCGCCTTCGTGAACCCCAGGAGCCCGTGTTTCGAGGCGGTGTACGCGACCCCACCACCCCCACCGGACTTGCCGGCCACCGAGGACGTGTTGAGCACCACGCCCTCGTCCGGGCCCTCGAGTAACGCGGGGAGTGCGGCCTTTGTGACCTGGTACGGCCCGTGGAGGTTGACCCCCAGGACGCCGTGCCAGCGCTCGTCCGGCATCTCGTCGAGCGGGACATCCCCATCAAAGATGCCGGCGTTGTTGCAAAGGATATCGATCGTACCGAACCTGTCGACCGCCCGGTCGATCGCCTCCTCGACGGCATCCTTCTCGGACACGTCCGTTTCGACGGCAATCGCCCCACCGGCGAGTTCCTCGGCGACCGCCGCGGCCTCGTCGCCGTCGATATCCAGGACGGCCACGTCGGCCTCGCGAGCCGCGAACTCGCGTGCCATCGCGCGCCCCATTCCCGATGCGCCGCCGGTCACGACGGCCACACTCGTCTCGATGTCGACCATACCCCTCCCGTCCGATGGGATCCCTAAAGGGGTTCGGTCGTGCGTTGGCGGTTCGCCCCCAGCAAGTTTCGGCCGGGGGTTTCCCCCCACATGTGCACGCCATCATCGTGGCGCGTCCCCGAACCCGACCCCACGATAACCACCGTTAAGTGGGGCATCCGGGATCGTTCCGATAGTGTTGGATGGGTTGCGACGAGTAGTCCGAGCGTTGGCGCGGCCGGTCGTGTCGGTCTTCCGGCGGACGGGGCTCATCGACCTCGCGAAGGGTCGCCGCATCTTCGATCTCGCGGTGCCGGTCATGATCACCGGGGGGCTCCGGACGCTCGTGCGGACGGTGGATTACTTCATGGTGAGCCTCGCGCTGGGCTCGGCCGCCATCGCCGCCCTGGAGTTCGGCTACCAGTTCCACATGATCGCGCTCGGGTTCGGCCTCGCCGTGAGCGGCGGGACCATCAGCGTCGTCTCACGGTTTATCGGCGCCGACGAGCCCGACCGGGCGAACCTTGCGCTCAAGCAGTCACTCTGGTTGACGCTCCTCCTGTCGACCCCGATGATGGTCGTCGCCTGGATCTGGGCCCCGTGGCTCGTCGGGATCCTGACCGACGACGCCCGCGCGATCGACCTGGGCGCGACGTACCTCCGGATCATCATGCTCTCGACGCCGTTTCATTTCTGGGCGCTGATCGGCTCGCGAGCGCTCGCCGGGGCTGGGGACACGAAGACCCCGATGGTCATCCGCTCGACGTCGCTGCCGTCGAACACGATCATCAATGCGCTCCTGATCTTCGGGCTCGGCCCGTTTCCCGCCTTGGGCGTCGCCGGGGCCGCCATCGGCACGACGATCGCGAACGTCCTCCAGGCGGCGATCTTCATGGCCGTGTTCCTGTCGGGTCGATTCGGTTTGTCCCTCTCCCTGGGCGGCCGGCAGCTCGACCTCGGGATCATCCGCGAAATCGTCCGGGTGAGTTCGCCGCTGGCCGGCACCCGGATCGCCCAGACCGGGGCCCGGTTTCCCTTCCTGTTCATCCTGGGCGCGCTGGGTACCGAGGTGGTCGCCGCGTACGCCATCGGCCGGCGCATCATGTCCTTGGCGTTGACGCCAGCCTGGGGGTACGGGACCGCGGCGAGCACGCTCGTCGGCCAGGCCATCGGCGAGGACGACGAGACCGAAGCGACGGCCTACGGTTGGGAATCCGTCAAGGTCGCGCTCCTGACACAGATTCCCCTCGGGGCGTTCGTGATCCTGGCCGCCGACTCGCTGGCTCGACTGTTCGATCCCGACAATCTGACCCTCACGGTCCAGTTCGTGTACGTGTTCGGCATCGGCCTCATCGGCAACAGCATCCGACAAACGCTCGAAGGCGCCCTCCAGGGGGCCGGGGATACTTCGTTCCCGTTCTACGGATCGATGGTCGGGAGTTACCTGGTCAGGATCCCGGTGGCGGCCCTCGCGCTCCCTGCCGGCTTCGTCGTCGGTTCGGCGCCACTCGTGCTCAGTCCCGGTCTCGGCCTTGGGCTGCTGGGCGTGTTCCTGGCAATCCTGGGGGATATCTATGCCCGCGCGGGCATCAACTTCGTCCGGTATCGGTCCGGGCGGTGGATGGAGATCGGCCGGGCGGGCACGGTCCGGATGAACGCCTGAACCGGTCGGAAGGGCAAAACGCGCGTTTGAGCCTACGCCGCCATTTTGATCGGCGCCGTCCTACCGTCACCCATGGCCCCGACACTCGACCGCCGCAGCCGCCCCGCGGACGGCTCGGTCGTGCGCGATCACCACGCACCGATCTCCGTCCGCAACCACGACCCCCGCCGCTGGTATCACCTCCGCATCTCGGTGTCCCGGCCGGACGGGCGAACGGTCCTCGAGGAAGCCTACCAGCTTCGTCCGGGCGAGACCCACGTCATCGGTGCGCACCTCGATCCGGGCCCGTACGAGGTTCGGGTGGAACTCGACCGGGCTCGTGTGAAACGGTTCGAGGGTCGTCTCGAGGCGGCCCCGGGCCGACGACTCCACATCGAGACGGGCAACGGCATCCTCAGCGTGACCCCGGGATCGTACTAGGCCCGGTCGGGCCCAAACACAACGCCTATTCCAAACTCACGCTTCGACTCGATCGTGCAACGCGAAGGGCTTCGCCGTTGGATGACGACGCCTGATGTCCCCGTCCCCGAGATCCGCGGGCGACCACTTGTCGGCCGGCCGGTCCTCGGCGCCTGGGTCGCGATGCTCACCGCGCTGTATCTCGGGATCGACTCCTACGAGCGGAACTTCGACCTGCAGCTGTGGCCGCTGGATGTCTCCGGGGGGCCGAATCTGGGGGCGAACTTTCGCACGTACCGGTACGCCGCGGAGCTGGCCCGCGCCGGCGAGTCCTTTTACAACGTGCCCCCGACCGGCCTCGACGACTGGGCCGTCTATCTCTACCCCCCGATCACGACCGTCGTCTATTACCCGTTTACCCTCCTCCAGTGGCGCACCGGCTACTGGCTCCTGGTGGGTGGCAACGTCCTCGCGGGATTGCTCGCCGCCGCGCTGGTCGTCCGGTTCATCGAACGGGAGGGGTATCGGCTCAGCTGGGCCGATGCGGGGTTGATCGGGCTGGTCTTCCTGCTGTCGCCTTTCACGTTCGGGACGATCTACTACGGGAACATCAACCTCATCCTCGCGCTCGCGTTCGTCGTGGGGTTTCTCGCGCTCGACCGGGATCGGGACCGCGCGGCCGGCGTGGTCTTCGGCCTGTCGGCACTCTGGAAGCTCTTTCCCGCGCTCGTCGGGGCGTGGCTCCTCCGGGTCCGGGCCTGGCGGGCGGTCCTCTCGGCAACGCTCGTCGGGGTCGGCGGGCTCCTCCTGGGACTGTTGGTCTTCGGGTGGGATCGAACGGTCGCCTTCTTTACCGACGTCGTCATGGATCGATCCGAGACGGCGGCGTTCGTCGGCGGCTATCCGGCCGACGGGACCTACTACGTCACGGTGCAGCGCCCGATCTCCCAGCTCCTGTGGACGGTGTGGCCCGGCGCTCCCTCCGCCCTCCTGCCGGTGCTCACCCTACTGGTGTGTGGCCTCGTCCTCGCGTACTTTTACCGCGATCTCACGAACCGGCTGCGGTGGCTGATGGCGATCTTCGCGACGGCCGTCGTGACGGTGACGATCGCCCCGGCGCTACAGTGGTATATCGTCCTGATCTTCTTTCCGATGATCCCGCTCCTGTACCTCTGGGATGGCCCGGGGCGGTACGTCTTCGCCCTCGGGGCCTTCGTCCTGTTCTTCAACGATCGGCCGGGCAGCCTGCACGCCTGGTTGGACGGCCAGTCGTTGCCGCTGCCGATCGAGCTGTTCCTGCGGGACATGTTCACCCTCGCGACGATCCAGCTCTGGGGCATGACGATCATGCTGCTGGCCTGTGCCTGGTACTGTTATCGGACCTCGGAGAACGGCCCGGCGACCCGCCAGGTGTACAGCGACTCGAGGACGTAGTTGAAGACGAAGCCACAGACGATCCCGAGGACGTTCGCGACCGGCCACCAGATCCCCAGGAGCTCGTACCCCGCGACGAGGACCACCGTGGCCACGGCGATCCCCCCCGCGCGGACGACGTTCGAACGGACGAGCCGCCTGAGGACGCCCCGACGGCCCGGTTGCGACCCGGCGTCGCCGAACGTCCACCGTTCGTTCGAGAAGAACATCACGACAATCGACACTTCGGCCCCGACAAGTTTCGCCAGCCAGATCGGCACGCCCGCGCCCTCGAACAGGAGCCCGAGCATCGCCGTGTCGACCGCCATCCCGAGCAGGCCCACGGCACCGAACTGTGCCAGCCGCCGCGGGGACAGCAACCCGTCGGGAATCCGACCCAACACCGGTCCAGTAAGCCGGGACGCGTCCGTCTCCCGCCGCGCTCCACGATCGCCTTCATCAGCAGACATGCCAACACCCGTACGCGGTGTCCCCGCGTTGATTCGGGGATCGCGACGACCCCAGATGGGTGTTGCGCATTCGCCCGGCCAACCGCGAGCCCAAGTGTTATCGCCCCGACCGGAGATGGGCCCCCATGGCCCACGCGCTGGAACCGGACCTCGAGCACGTGTTCGACGTCGAGGTGGAGGTCGCGGAACCGATCGAGATCGGCGAAACGGGCGACGGGTTGCGCCGGATCGTCCCCATCAAGGAGGGGACTATCTCCGGGGCGATCAGCGGACACATCCTCCCGGGCGGGGCGGATTACCAGCTCTTTCGGCTCGAGCGACCGAGTCACCTGGTTGCCCATTACGCATTCGAAACTGACAGCGGATCGCGCGTCTACGTCAACAACGTCGGGATGCGGCATGCACCCCTCGAGACCAAGCGGAAGCTCCGTGACGGCGAGCCCGTCGACCAGGACGCGATTTACTTCGCGAGTACGCCCACCTTCGAGACCGCGGATCCGGAACTGTCCTGGTTGCGCGAGCACGTGTTTGTCGCGACCGGGGAGCGCCAACCGCTGGGGGTCCGAATCGCGGTGTTCCAGGTGACCTGACCCGGGTCAGCGGATCGCGAAGCCCTCCAGGATATACTTGTTGAGCGTCAACACCACGATCAGCGGCGGGATCATGATGAGGACGACGGCTGCCATCAGGATTCCCCAGTGGAGGCCCGGGCTCTGGTAATAGAGAAAGACGCCCGTGGTCAGGACCTGTTGGTCCGGTGACTGGAGGAAGATGTACGGGAACAGGAAGACGTTCCAGCCCACGGCGAAGGCGAAAATCGTGCACGCGATAATCCCCGGGGCCGCGGCGGGGACGGCGATCTCGAAGATGCCACGGATCCGGGATGCGCCGTTGACCCACGCGGCCTCCTCCATGGAAATCGGCACCGTCTGGAAGAACTGCCACATGAACCACGTGCAAAACGGGAGCGTAAAGGCCGTCGTGGCCAGGATGACCGCCAGGAGCTCGTCGATTAGCCCGAGGTGGAAGAAGATCAGGAAAAACGGGACCCCGAGCGTGATCGGCGGGAACAGATACGCGAGGAGGAAGATCGAGGCGAGCCATTTCTTCTGGGGGAGCCGGTACCGGGTCAGCCCGTACCCCGCCAGCGTCGAGAGCGTCACGGTCAGAATGACGATGCCCGTGGCGACGATGACACTATTGATCAGCCATGTAAAGTACGACGTCGTTTCGAACAGCAACTGGAAGTTTTCGAGGGTCGTGGTGTCGGGGTTCGGGAGGAGTTCCGGCGGGAGGCTGATGATCGCCTCGCGTTCCCGGATACTCGAGACGAACATCCAGTAGAGCGGGAACCCGAAGAACACCAGGGCGAGGCCGGTCACGAGATAGATGGCCAACCGGTGGAGGGAATGGACGCTTTTCCCTCTGAAATCGACGGCATCGGAGAGCAACGACTGTGCGCTGCTAAGCACCATGAGGATCCTCATTGTCGCGTCTCGACCTCCTCTTGGGGGTCAAAGCTGATGAAATACACCAACGCGAAGGTAAACAGGACCAGGAAGATCATCGTCGTCACGGCGGCGGCGGCCCCGAAGTCGAGGTTCCCGGTAAACCCGATGTTGTACGCATAGATCGGCACCGTCCGCGTGAGGTCGAACGGTCCGCCCCCGGTCAGGAGAAAGATCATTTCGAAATTGCTGAACTGCCAGATCACCCGGAGCAGGACGACCAGCAGGACCACGTTCTTGATCTGCGGGAGGGTAATATCGGTAAATTGACGGAAAAGCCCCGCGCCGTTGACCTTCGCCGCCTCGTACAGGACCGGATCGATCGACTGGAGCCGTGCCAGCACCAACAGGATGACGAAAATGGTCCACTTCCACGTTGAGGCCCAGACGACCGAATGCATGGCCATCGGAATGCCGAGCAGTTCGGACGTCCCGAAGAAATTGACCTGGTCGTTGATGAACCCCACCGCCATCAGCGCCCAATTCACCACGCCGACCTGTGATTGCAGCAACCAGGTAAAGAGGGCCGCGACCACGACGGTCGGGACCATATACGGGACGAACACGAAGGCGCGAATGAGGTTGATAAATTTCATTTCCTTGTTCAGGGCGAGCGCGACCCCGACCCCGATCACGAGTTGGAGGAAGACCGTGTAGACGGCATAGATGATTCCGCGGGACACCGTCCACCAGAACAGATCGTCTTGGACCAACTCGACGTAGTTGCCTAAGCCGACGAAGTCCAAACTCACTGCGCCCGTCCCGGAATGCAGGCTCAGCCAGAGCCCATAGACGATGGGGAACACCGAAATGCCGACGAAAAAGGCAAAGACGGGCACGAGGAAGATCATGCCCTCGACGTCATATCCGCGGATCGTTCGGTCCGTTTCCCATCGTTCGGGAAGCCGACGCTTCCCCCCTTCCAGCCCGGTCTTGATGATGTTCTGAATACTCACGTCAACCACCACATCGGGTGTGCGATCGGATGCTTGTCCGGTTCATCTAATCCATGCACCAGCGACGCTATATATGTTCGGCGGGAGATCCGTTGAGGACCATCCTCGACACGAACCCGCCGGCCTTTACGCCGTGAATTCCTCGACGATCGTCGGGAGTCGTTCATCCAACTGGCCGGTCGCCCAGTCCACGGCTTCGGCGGGCTCCATCTGACCGCTGAACCCTCGGGCTGCCATCTGTGGACCGATCAGTGGGGGATCGTTGAGGAGCGCCGTCCAGTATGGCGAGGGCGGGTCCGTTCGTCCGTACTGGGCGGGGAAGAACCGATCCTCCTCCCAGAGGGTGGAGACGTAGTCGTAGTACTCCTGGCCAAGGGAACTCTGCCATTCCTCGTGAGACTGGAGCCGGTCGTCATGGAGGTACTCCTCCTGATGGGGGATGCTGTTCGGGCCGGCCCCGAGGAGTCGCTCGAAGTAATAATCCGAGCCGAAATAGAAGCGGAGAAAGTCCTTGGCCAGCTCGCTGTGGTCCGTGTCCGGAATGGAGAGGGTCTGGGGGTTGTGACCCACGAGCGGATCACCCGCCCCTTCCGGGAGCGGGAACTCCGCGACGCCGGTCACGTCGATCAGGTCCGGCGCTTGGCCGAACATGTTGTTGATGAGACGGCCGGTGTAGTTCGTCGTGGCCACGACGCCCTCGTTATAGTTCGAGATCATGTCGAAGAACCCATAACTCACCGTATCGGGCGAGTGTTGGAACACCTCGTTGAAGTGACTCAGGTAATCGATCGCGGTTTGGCGCTGTTGATCGTCTCCCAGGCTCACTCGCACGTCGTCTAACGCTTCGCCCGTCCGTTCGATGTAGTCGATCCCGATGGTGTGCTCGGTCGGGTGGTTTTGGAGGTAAATCCCGGTGTTATCCCCGTTCGCCTGGAGGAGCTCGGGGAACATCTCATCCGGGAGGCTCTCGTCGAGCGTTTCGAGCACCTCGAGTTGTTCGGACCATGTTTCGGGCGGTTCGATCCCCGCGTCCTCGTAGAGATCCCTGCGGTAGAATTTCGCCTGCACCACGAAGTGGTCGGGCACGATGACCTGTTTGTCTTGCACCCTGGCCCCGTAGGCCGGATCGGTCAGGCCGACCTCCTCGTTGATGTCGCTGATGTCGACGAGGTTCTGCCAGAACTGGGCCATATCCGCGTTCCCCATGACGAGGTTGGGCGGGTCGTCGATCGCCAACAGCTCCCCGGTCCGAGGCTCCGCTTCGACAACCCCGACGAACTCGAAGGTAAAATCGAAGTCCTCGTCGCGTTCGTCAGCCCACGCCTCGAACGCGCCCTCCAAGGCCTCCTGGGTACTCTCCGCGGGCGTCGCCGAGAGGAAGTGAAATTCCACCACGTCGTCCCCGCCGAGACATCCCGCGAGGCTCGCTGCGGCGCCTGCCCCGACCCCTTTGATGAATGTCCGCCGTTTCGCACTGCCAGGTACTTCCATGACACGCGTTCACAATTTACCCCACACTATAAAATTACCTAGGACAGGAGGTAATGGCCGATGGCCATTGTCGATCGCTCACCCGGGCAGAAGATCAGGTCGAGACCTCTTCGGCCGGGCCCGATCGCACGCCCTCCTTGGTGAGACCGTTCACCAGGGCCACGCCCGTGCGGTTGTCAAACACGTGTACGTCGGAGGGCGCGAACGCAAACCGGAACCGTTCCCCCGGCTCGGGAGTCATGTTGGGAGGGCCAAGGGCCCGGACGCTCGTCCCCTCCTCCAGGACACCTTCCTCGGTGTTCTCCAGCGAGAGATGCAGGATGGTTTCCGTCCCGAGTTGTTCGTGGATGGTCGTTTCGCCTTCGAAATATGCTTCGTCCGAGTTCTCGACGATCCGGAGTGCGGACGGCCGGACGCCCAACGTGAGATCGGCAGGATCCGTGGCGGCCTCGATCTCCGATAACACCTCCTGTGGGACGGGGACCGGTTTCTCGAACTGGGGGACGTGGAGTTGTCCGTCTCCGAGATGCGCGTCGAAGAAATTGATGTTCGGGGATCCGATGAACCGCGCCACGAACTTGCTATTCGGGGCCTCGAACAGTTCATAGGGCGGGGAGTGCTGTTCGATTCGTCCATCTTGAATGACGATGACCTCCTCGGAGAGGGTCATCGCCTCCTCCTGGTCATGGGTCACGTAGAAGGTCGTTGTCCGGAACTCCCGGTGAAGTTCCTTCAGTTCCGTTCGTAATCGCACTTTCAGCTCCGCATCGAGGGCCGCCATCGGTTCGTCGAGCAGGAAGACGTTCGGATCCCGAATGAGGGCACGCGCCAACGCGACACGCTGGCGTTGGCCGCCTGACAGTTGGCCCGGCTTGTCGTCGAGTTGATCCTCGATCCCGAGCAATTCGGCCATTTCCTGGGACGCGTTCCGGCGCTCCTCGTCGGTGGCGTCCGTGTACTTGAGCCCGTACTCGATGTTTTTTCGGACGGTCATGTACGGAAACAGGGCAATATTCTGAAAGACCATCCCGATCCGACGGTCCTGGACCGGCCAGTCCGTCACATCCTCGTCATCATAGAATATCTTCCCCGCCGTGGGGGTTTCGAGGCCGGCGAGCATCCGGAGCAGCGTCGTTTTCCCGCAGCCGCTCGGCCCGAGGATCGTCACAAACGTCCCGTCATCGATGTCGATGTCGATCGAATCCACGGCCACGATCGGTTCCCCGCTGCCCGAAACAAATTCCTTGCGTAGCCCTTCACACGTGACGCGGACCATGCTGCAGGAAGGTTCGGAGCAATGAAGATAAAGCTTTGCTGCGGAAATGAGTTCAGTCGAGGCCTTCCCAAACTTATATTCTGGCCGACGCGGCACGGGTTGATATGCGTGCCGCGCGATTTCACGACAACCAGGACATCCGGGTCGACGAGATCGACGCCCCTTCGCCAGGCCCGGGTGAGATCCTCGTGGACGTCGACGCCTGCGGGATCTGCGGATCGGACGTTGCCGAGTACCATTACGGGCCGCGGATGCCGGAGGCGACTCCCTACACGA
>CAZAYR010000015.1:0-13046 GCA_964489365.1 uncultured Salinarchaeum sp. | reverse complement strand
CCTCCCCCACGCCGCCGCCAGCGCGCCCAGCGGACCGGACGTTGCATTCTTGCTTCTCCGTCCGCGGAGTGCGTCTGCGTCTCCCTACACGATGGGCCACGAGCTCGGTGGGACCGTCGCCGGGACCGGCGAAGGGGTCGAGATGGACGTCGGGACGGAGATCGTCCTCAGTCCTCTGATCGCCTGCGGGGACTGCTGGTGCTGCGACGAGGCGAAATACAACCTCTGTCAGAACCTCACCGTCATCGGCGCCCAGCGCCAGGGCGCCTACGCCGAACAGGTGGTCGCGCCCGTCGAAAACGCCGTACCGTTGCCGCCGGCGGTATCCACCGACATGGCCGCAGTTGCCGAGCCGTTTGCGGTCGCCTTTCACGGGCTGAAGCAGTCGCCGTTCGCGTCGGGCAATGACGTCCTCGTCGTCGGCATGGGCCCGATCGGGCTCGGGTTGGTGCAGCTTGCCCGGAACGCCGGGGCGGATCGGATCTACGCGTCCGGGCATCGCGAGGCGCGCCGGCAGTTGGCCGCCGAGTGCGGCGCGGACGTGGTGATCGATCCGCGCGAGACCGATCCCGTCGAGCTGATTCGGGAGGAGACGGGCAAAGGTGTCGACATCTCCTACGAGGTCGCCGGCAATGAAGATGCGCTGGAAACCGCCGTCGATTCCACCAAATCCGGTGGACACACGACCATCCTCGGGGTATTCAAGGGCCCGATCGAGTTCACTGCCCAGGCGCTCGTCAATCCCGAACGGAGCGTCAATGGCTCGGCCGCGTATCAGACCGGGCCACTCTCGGATCAGGACTTCGGGCCTGTGATCAACAAGTTCGCCGCCGGCGAGCTGGAACCGGAGCCGCTGGTCACGTCGCGGATCGACCTCGAGGACATCGAGGAGAAGGGGTTCGAACCGCTGGGCGACGGCGAAAGCGGCGAGGTCAAGGTCCTGGTCCAGCCCTAACGGTCACCCTCGATGACGGCCCGGGTCCGGGCGAAATCGTGTTCGGCCATACCCTCTGTGACGGGCGCATCGGTGACGATCACGTCGTCAAGCACCCCGACGAACCACCGTCGTGTCCCGATCGTGCGGGGAGTAATAGGGTTGCTGGCCAATAGCCCGTAGGACTGCTCGGGTTCGACTGGACCCGTCAGCCCGTCGTCGGTCACGACCTCGGACGTGATGGGCTCCCCGTCGATGTAGAAGTCAATGGCCGCGGCCGACTCCCCGGACAAACCGACCGCGAGTCGGCGGGTCGCGTCGACCGGGACCGTACGATTCGCGGCCGCGCTAATCGTGTTGCCGTAATCGTCCCGGATGAACAGCATCGGCCGGCCGGAGCGGTCCCCGTTCGAGTCGTTGAGCCGGAACTCGACCCAATTCGTCTCGCCACCCCCGGCGCCGAAGATCGTCATCGCCGAGTCCGATGTGTGCTCGGCGGGTCGAACGGTCGCGAGGATACCGAGCGAACGGGTAGACGCGGCATGGTTGACCGCCTCAAGGTAGCCGACGTCGACATGTCCCCGCATGCCCGCTCGCGCGCGTTCGGCGTAACCGGCCCGCCACGGCCCGGCGACGTTGCTGAGCGTGTGGCTGGCTTCGCCGTCGCCCGACCCAACGACGTCTTTGACACGCCGATCCTGCCGTTCCTGCAACGGCCAGTGATGGACTGTGTGGGGCGGGCGAAGCCGTTCGTCCTCGGATCCCGAATCGGACTGATCTGGATCCCCGTCCCCCGTCGATCCGGTTTCATTATCCGCCTCCGGAAGCGGGTCCGTATCCGAGTCCCCATCGCTCGTGTTCGTGCCGTTTTCGGCGTCGTCATCCGGTTCTCCCCCGCCACCGAGGCATCCGACGAGCCCGACCAGGCCCGCCGAAGCCAGCAGGTAGCTTCGGCGTTGCATTCGTTTCCTCGATCAGAACGCTCAGCGTATTGTAACAGTCCGGTTACCCGAAACGTGACGCGTTATGGGGCTCTTACTGATGGCAGGCGTTCGGTCACGCCGCCAACCTCCCACCGAGGTCGGCCACATTCCACCCTTCCGTTCGGTTGCCAGCAACGACACGGCGCCTCCGCAGGCCCCCCGACGAGCGTATCGTCGAAACGGCCGATTGTACCGAGTAGACGCCCAGAGAAGCTGATTGTCCGTTTTCTCGAACGGTTGATACTCCATAACAAACATCCCGAGCCGTCCCCGTTTGGCCATGCCCGATGGGTTGTTCGAGCTCACCAGTTTCCAGCGTGACCTCCTGTTCATCGCCGCGGAGAAACAACGTCCCTCCGGTCAGGAGATCAAGGAGGAGATCGAATCGACCTATGGGACCGAGATCACGCACGGCCGGCTGTATCCGAACCTCGATACCCTTGCCGATAAAGGGTACATCGAGAAGGGCGAGATCGACCGACGCACGAACTTTTACGACGTCAACGAACAGGGGATGACGGCGCTCGAACGCCGCCGTGAATGGCAGAATCGGTACCTCGATGCCTCCGAGGCCGAGACCCAAGTTTCCGCATAGGAGACGGACACTGGATGAGGTCGGGTCGTCGCACCGCCAGTGAGCACGCGCCCGGGCACGCGCCATGACCGAAATCGGGTTACACGGGGTCAGCAAGTACTTCGGGGGTGGGGAGATCGTCGCGAATTACGAACTGGACCTCGAGATCGCCGACGGGGAGTTCGTGGTCATCCTGGGTCCGTCGGGCTGTGGCAAGACCACGGCCCTCCGGCTCGTCGCCGGCCTCGAGACGCCCTCGACGGGCGAGATCACCTTCGACGGGGTGGTCGTCAACGATCGGTCCCCGAGTAACCGGAACGTCGCGATGGTGTTCCAGAACTACGCGCTCTATCCCCACATGAACGTCCGCGAGAACGTGGCCTACCCGCTGAAGGTCCGGGGGATCGGACGCGAGGAACGCGACCGGCGGATCGCGGAAATGACCGGCATGCTCCACATCGACGATCTCCTGGAGAAACGGCCGGCGGAACTTAGCGGAGGCCAGCGCCAACGCGTCGCCCTCGCCCGGGCGATCGTGCGCGAGCCGGCCGTGTTTCTCCTCGACGAGCCGCTCTCGAACCTGGACGCCAAGCTTCGCCAGGAGATGCGAAGCGAACTCAAACGGATCCAGGACGAGATCGGCATCACGACGATCTACGTGACGCACAACCAGGAGGAGGCCATGAGTATGGGCGACCGGGTGGTCGTGATGAACGAAGGGACCATCCGCCAGGTCGACCCGCCCGAGGAGCTCTACCGGCGCCCCCGAACCACGTGGGTCGCCAACTTCATCGGCTCGCCCCCGATGAATCTCTTGGGTGGCCGGCGACGAAACGGCGGCGTCGAGCTCGCCGGCGAGAACTACCTGCCCATCGAAACCGCGGTCCCATCGGAGGAGCTGTTCGTCGGGGTTCGTCCGGAGGACATGGGCGTCGACGGGGATGGGGGCTACCGCCTCGAAGGGATCGTCGATACCGTCGAACCGCTCGGCGAATACATGCTCATCAACGTCGACGTGGGTGACGAACGCATCACGGCGAAGGTCGGCCATACGGACGCCCAACGCGGGGATCGAATCGAGCTGACCTTCGCCGAGGAATCGACGTACGTCTACGACGATTCGGGCGAGCTCGTAACCTGACATGAGCCTTCGGGAATACGCGAACGTCGACCGCGTGGGACTCGACGGGTACGAACGGCCCATCGCGATCCTGGTCTTCCTCGTGCCCGGGCTTGCGCTCTTTACGATCTTCTCCGTCGTGCCGATGGCCTACTCCGTGATGGGGAGCTTCTTTGCATGGGAAACCTTCGACATGGGGGAGTTTGTCGGCTGGGCCCACTGGGTACGGACCCTCCAGGATCCCTTGATCATCAACTACGACAACCTCCTGGCATTCCAGTTCCCGATGGGGGCGCTCCCCCAGAACATCATCTGGATGCTCGTGCACGTCCCCATCAGCACCTTTCTCGGGCTCGGGCTGGCGATGCTGTTCAACGACCTCCGGGGCCAGCGCCTGTTCCGGTCGATGGTGTTTCTCGGCTTTACGACGCCGACCATCGTGATCGGGCTCGTCCTCCTGTTCGTCTACGACCCCGACGCCGGCATCTTCAACGCCGTGTTGCGGTGGGTCGGGCAGGACCACCTGGTCCGGGACTGGCTCCGTCAACAACAGATCGCGATCTTCGCGCTGATCGCCGGCGGCGTCTGGATCCAAACCGGATTCAGCATGCTCCTGTACGCCTCGGCGCTGTCGACGATCGATCCGGCCTTGCTCGAGTCCGCGAAGGTGGATGGGGCCAACGCCTGGCGACGGTTCCGGGATATCATCTGGCCGCTCGTCCTGCCGGTCACGGCCGTCGTCGTGATCATGGGAATGATCTGGGTGCTGCGGATCTTCGCGCTCGTATACGCCGCCGGTGGCGCCGCCGGCGGGCCGAACCACGTCTTCTCCGTCCTGGGGATCGAGGTGTACCGCGCGGCCTTCCACGACCCGATCGACTACGGTCAGGCGATGGTCATCGCGCTGATGCAGCTACTCATCTGCGTGCCCCTCGCCTGGTACATCGCCGATATGGAGTGAACATGGCTCGAGAACATCCCAGCACCGACAGACCGCCCGAAACGGCGCCGGAGCTGGAACGCGACACCATCACCCGGATCGTCGACGCGTTCCCGGACCTCCCGCGGGCGGTGCGCTACGGCCTCGCCATTGGCCTGTCGACCCTCTGGATCGTCCCGTTCATCGGGCTGTTCATGGCATCGCTCCGACCCCTTTCGGAGATCCTGAACGGCTGGTGGCACGTCGGCGGCATGACCCTCACGTTCGAGAACTACGAGGCGGCATTGTGGTGGCCCACGGCCCCGATGGCCGACGCCCTCGTCAACACCGCCATTGTGACCGTCCCGGCGGTGCTCGTCGTGTCGCTGCTGGCCGCGATGACCGCGTATCCGTTCGCCCGGTTCGACTTTCCTTTCAAGAAAGGGCTCTTTTTCGTCTTTATCGTCGTCATGGCGGCCCCGCCGGAACTGATCGCGATGGGCAACTACAACGCCCTCCGGACGTTCGGGCTGTTCGATACCTATCTCGGGTTGATCCTGATCCACATCGGCTGGGGGATGGGCTGGTGTGTGCTCTTCCTGCGGAACTTCATGCTCGGGATCCCCGAGGAACTCGAGGAGGCCGCCCGGATCGATGGGGCCTCGCGCTACCAGATCTTCAAGACGATTATCCTGCCCCTGTCCGGCCCGGCGCTCGTCTCGGTCGCGGTCATTCAGTTCACCTGGGTCTGGAATGCCTTCTTTTTCCCGCTGGTATTCATGCGCTCTCCGGACCAATATCTCGCGCCGCAGGTCCTCCCCCTGATGCGCGGGCGCATCCAGGTCGATTGGGGGCTTATCGCCGCGGGATCTGTCCTCACGATGGCCGTTCCCGTGGCCCTGTTCGTGTTGCTGCAACGCTATTACAAACGGGGGATGGTCGCCGCGGTCACCGACTGATCAAAAGGGAAACGTTCCGGAGCGGGTGAGGACGACGGTTCCGGCGATGACCAGCAGTTCGAGCCCGAAAAACGCCCGCGAGGCCCGCCACCCGAAATACAGGAGGGCTGCAAGCGGCAGGCTCGCGATGGCCGCCGGCCACCAACCGAGGGGGAGATGGTGGGCGAAGAAGGCGATCGTGAACAGGAACAGCAGGTCCATCGCCAGGGCGTTCGGGTTCCGACGAAGCGTCTCACCGAGGACCTCAACCAGTCGATCCTTCGCGTTCGCGGGCGCCACGCCGGACGATTACTCTGCTGCGGCGACGGTTTCCTGGTGCACGTCGTCGAGCGTTTCGATGAGGCCCTCGAGGTCCGTGCCCGGCTCCGACCACAGTCCGAGCAGCTGGGCCCAGAACTCCGACTGGAAGGGATCCCCGAGCGAATCGTCGAGGTCCTGGACGAGCTCCATTTCGCCGGAGGCGGCGTGGAGGTTGGCCATGATGTCCTGCTCGAAGGCGTCCCCGGAGACGTCCTCGTTCGTGGGCACGAACCCGCCCCGCTCGGTCCAGACGCGCTGGCCCTCGGCGGACACGATGGCTTCGACCGCCTCCAGCGCGGCCTCGACATTGTCCCCGTAGGTGGGCACCGTGAGCCAGTTGATGGCGGCAACCATCGACTCGACCCCCGGGAGCTGGAAGTATCCCAGGTCCTCCGGCTCCTGGATCGCCTCGAACGCCGGCGTCCAGGACCCCATGAAGTACAACGGCGTCTGGTTCTCCCAGAAGTACTCGTACTGCACCCCGAACTCCCGGAGCTCGCTCCAGTAGCCGGCCTCCAGGGTTTCCTTGATCTCTTCGAAGGCCTGGAGCACCCGTTCGTTGGCGAACGCGGTATCACCGCTGATCAGGCCTGCCTGCAAACTGGCGCCGTCATCCTGTCGGAGGAAGTACGCCTCCGTCACATCCGAGAGCGGCCAACCGACGCCATTGCCCGACGCCAGGGGTGCATCCACGCCGTCGATCCCGTCGATCTCGTCGAGCAAGCCCAGGAAGTCCTCGTAGGATTCTGGCTCTTCGAGTTCGTGTTCCTCGAAGAACGACTGCCGGTACCAGAACCCCGGTTTGAGGTCCATCCCGAAAGGGGCGGCGTAGATCCCGTCGTCGACAGTCACGGGATCCGGGGACGTCGCGAAACTGGCCGCATCCCAGATGGCGCTGGTATCCTCGAGGTGACCAGCGGCGGCGTCCGTAGTCACCCGAGCCGGCGAGGGGATCACCACGATGTCCGCGGGCGTCGTCTCCGCCTCGTAGTCCATCCGCGTCCCAGTCAGCAACTCCTCGGTGCCCCGGGGTTGGTATTCGATCGAGTGGCCCGTCTCCTCCTCCACATACTCGAGGACGGCCTGGAAATCCTCCTGCTCGCCCTCGGTCCATACTGCGGTGACCGCGAGGGAGGCCCCCTCTTCGTCGCCATCCTCATCATCGCTATCTCCATCCTCGTCGCCGTCCGCATCCCCATCAGTCGTGTTCCCGTCGGTGTCGCCGGTGTCGTCGGCGTCCCCGTCGGTCGTGTTGTCGTCCCCGTCATCGTCGTCATCGCCGGGATCGAGACACCCGGCGAGGCCGACTGCACCCGCGCCGATACCCGCCAGCAGTACGCGTCGTCGGATCGTGTGGTCGTGGTCGGTCATTGGTCGGATCGGTTGGTTCGGCGACGGATCGGGCGGCGCTGCCCGCGGGCGCGCCGCATCCGTCCCATCCGAGCGACCTTGCGGGCGACACCCCTATCATTATGATCGAACTACACTTCGAGCGCGGTGAGTCTCAATATTCGATGAAAGCGTGGGTCTACCGGTTCAACCAATCGGATAAGTATTGGAGAACGTCCGGCTCGGCACACGATCCGACCATGGCCATTAACGAGGTTCAAATCCCGCGAGCCGCGCGAGGGTCATGGGTGTGAGGTGTCGACGACGTCGTCGATGCGAACGATCCCGTAATCGCATTCGTTGCACGCCCATTTCGTTTTCTCACCGAGGTGCAACGACGTGCTGGCGGTCCGATAGAACGTGCGCGTGACCCCACATTCGGGACAGTGCAACTCCCGTTCCAGGGCCATGTTGGGGCCACGGGGGCCGACTCTTTATGGATGTTGGTCGGGGCACGCTCAAGTGGCCCGCTCTCCGAATGGCCGTATGACGATTTACACGGGTCGCGGGGACGCGGGCCGAACCGACCTGCGAGGGGGCGAGCGGGTCCCGAAAACCGATCCGCGCATCGAAGCGTACGGCTCGGTCGACGAGCTGAATGCCCTGCTCGGCGTCGCCCGGGCGACAACTGGCGGCGATCTCGATAGCCAACTCGAGGACGTCCAACAGGACCTCCACGTCATCCAGGCCGAACTCGCCAGCGTCGAGCCCGTGGACCCAACCATCCAGTCAACCGACGTCGAACGGCTCGAATCGTCGATCGACCGCTATCAGGCCGAGCTGCCGGATCTCGAGTCCTTCATTCTCCCGGGCGGCGGTGCCATCGGCGCCCAGCTGCACCACGCCCGTGCGGTGTGTCGGCGTACCGAACGTCGGGTCGCCGCCCTCGCGGACGAGGCGGACGAATCCACGGTCCCCGCACGATACCTCAACCGCCTTTCCGATCTCCTCTTCGTGCTGGCCCGTTTCGCGAATCAGGAGGCGGGGATCGAGGAAGCGCGCCCGACGTACGGACAATAGCGCCGGAGAGGTGGGCGGACTCGGATTCGAACCGAGGATCTACGCCGTGTGAAGGCGTTGTCATAGCCAACTAGACCATCCGCCCGTACCGAGGCTAGCGGATCCGACGGACTTAACCCCTACTCCTTGCCGGTGGACCGACGCGAATCGCGACGGGTACCGACATCGGGGCAGACCACCCCGTCCCATCGGCGACCCGACGAGGGACCGATATCGAGACAGGGTGACCCCCGGTGCGATATCCGGACCGGCCGCCCGGATACGGGCGAGTCACCCCGCACCCAAGCCGCGGGCCCCGGCGAATCGAGGCCATTCAGAGGAGGGGAACGCCAGGCGGGATCGGGAACCGGATTTATCCGTTCTCGGGCGATAAGGGGTATGAGGAGCGACATCGTGTTCGGGGGCATCGCAGATGCGGTCTCCCACGTGGTCCTGGCCGCGGGGGTCCCCCTCCTGGTGATCCTGTTTCTCCTGGAGGGACTCATCTTGGGCAAATTGCTCCAGGCCCCGGCGGTGTTCGTGACGGTGGTCGCGGTCGCCCGGCCGAATCCCGCCCTCATGGCTTTGCTCGTCGCCGGCTGCACGGTTTCGGTCGTGCTCGGCCAGTGGGCCGTGTTTCGCAGTTTCGCCCCCGACACTCCCGGCATTCGGGGCGGTTGGACCGCGTGGCCCCGGTTACAGCGGTTGCCCGGGCGGATCCTCGAGCGCATCAACGAACGGCGGTTGGCGACGATCGACCGGTGGTTGGCACGGTACGGGGGCCTCGCGTTGTTCGTCTCCACCTTCATCCCCCTGGTCCGCGGGACCCTCGCCGTGCCTGCCGGGATGAGTGCGTACCCCCGTCGCCGCTTCCTCCTGGTCAGCCTCGGGGCGAACGTGACGTATTTCGTCGTGCTCACGGTCGTCGCATTCGGGATCCTTCGCGTTCTCGGTGTATAGGAGCCACCGGACGATTGATTGGGCGGCTGGCGGAACCCCCACCATGGCACAGACGATCCTTCTCCCGTTCGACGGCTCGGAACCGGCCGAACGCGCGCTCCACACCGCTGCGAGTGCTTTCGTGGAACCGGAGATCACGGTCATTTACGTGGTCGACCCGCTCGATTCGCTGAGTGCGACGGGGATGGAGGGCCCCACGATCACCTCGATGCAACATCAGCGCGAGGAGGCGGGCGAGCAGCGACTCGAGGAGGCCGAAGGGATCCTCGCATCCTACGACGTCGCCGTCGACACGATGCTGCGGGTTGGCGACGTGACCCGCGAGGTCGTGCGGGCCGCGGAGGAGGGCGAGATCGACCACATCGTCATCGGGAGCCACGGCCGGAGCGGGATCGACCGATTCCTCCTCGGGAGCGTCGCCGAGAAGGTCGTCAGACGGTCGCCGGTGCCTGTTACCGTCGTCAGGTAGTTCCGCCTGCTCAGGACTCGGGATACGTCTCGTCCGGCTCCGCGGGTTCGCCTTCCTGGGCGACGATCTCGAAGAGGACCCCGTGCATCGCCTCGCGCATATCGAAATACCAGAACGTGCTGCCCCGGAACACGCCCCGCTGTTCGACCGGGATACCGGCCGCCTGCAGCGCGTCGGCGACCGCTCGAGGTCGGTCGAGCGAGAAGCAGGCCACGTGATGGAGCCCCTCGCCATGCCGGTCGAGATGGGCCGTGTAACTGGTCTCGCCGGTCACCGGTTCGATCAGCTCCACGTCGATCTCCCCGACGGTGGCGATCGCCAGGCGCCAGCTCGCCTCCACCGACGACCCCCGATAGATCGTCTCCGAGAGGGCCGGTGGGGCGAACTCGTAGACCGACCATGGTTCGATCCCGAGCAGCCCGCCGAACCGGTCCATCCCATCCTCCAAGTCCTCGACGACGAGTCCGACCTGGTCGATCGCGGGGATCGATACGTCGAGCTCTGGCACATCGGACGCCATATCCCCCCTTGCGGGGGTGACAGCGTAAAAACGGTCCCCTCGTTTACACGAGTTCCTCGACGGCATCCGCAATGCCCTCCGGGGTTTCCCCGACGGTGACCCCTGCGGCCTCCAGGGCCTCGATCTTCGAGGCCGCGGTGCCGGTGCCACTCCCGGAGACGATCGCCCCGGCATGGCCCATGCGCTTGCCGGGCGGGGCGGTTCGGCCCGCGATGAACCCCACGACCGGCGTCTCGATCTCCCGTTCGATTACCCGGGCCGCGCGTTCCTCGTCCTCGCCACCGATCTCGCCGCAGAGCACGATAACGTCGGTTTCCGGATCCGCGTCGAATGCGCGGATGACCTCGACGAACGGCGTGCCGATGATCGGATCGCCGCCGATGCCGACGGCCGTCGATTGACCCAACCCGCGCGCGCTGAGGTTGTCGACGACCTGATAGGTAAGCGTCCCCGACCGGGATACGAGGCCTACCCGGCCGGGCGTGAAGATGTCCCCGGGGAGGATGCCGAGCTTCGTCTCCCCGGGCGTGATGATGCCGGGACAGTTCGGGCCGATCATCGCCGCGTCGACCCGTTCGAGTCGCTCGTGGACCCGGCTCATGTCCTGGGTCGGGATCCCCTCGGTGATGGCGACGACGAGCTCCAATCCGGAATCGAGCGCTTCGAAGAGAGCGTCCTCCGCGAACGCCGGCGGGACGAACACCACCGACGCGTCGGCGTTTTCCGCTCGGGCGGCCGCACGGACGGTATCGTAGACGGGCACGCCATGGACGGTCTCCCCGCCCCGACCCGGGACGGCACCCGCAACGACGTTCGTCCCGTACTCGAGCATCTGCGCGGTGTGAAACGACCCTTCGCCCCCCGTAATCCCCTGGACGAAGACCCGCGTGTCCGCATCCACGAGGACGCTCATGCCCGGACCCCCTCGGCCCTCTCGACGGCCCGCTGGACCGCCCCTTCGAGCGTTTCTTCGACGGTCACCAGTTCGGTGTCGAGAATCTCCATGCCCTCGGCCGCGTTGGTCCCCGCGAGGCGCACCACGACCGGTTTGGGCAATTCGTCGAACTCGCCGAGGGCCTCGTTGATCCCGCGGGCGACCTCGTCCCCGCGCGTGATCCCGCCGAAGATATTGAACACGACGCTGTCGACCTGGTCGTCGGAGAATACGAGATCCAATGCGTTCGCGATGCGCGCTGACTGTGCCCCGCCGCCCACATCGAGGAAGTTCGCCGGCGCACCGCCGTAATGGGCGACCAAGTCCAGCGTCGTCATCACGAGCCCGGCCCCGTTCCCGATGATCCCGACGTTGCCGTCCAGGCGAACGTAGTCGAAATCGTATTCTTGGGCCTTCCGCTCGAGCGCCGACGCCGCGCCGGCTTCTTCGAGTTCGGCGAGGTCCGGATGCCGGAACAACGCGTCGTCGTCGATATTACAGACGGCGTCGGCTGCGATCACCTCGTCGTCCTCCGTGACCATGAGCGGGTTGATCTCCACGTCGCTGGCATCGAGTTCCTCCCAGAGATCGAAGATCGTCGAGAGCACCTCGGCGACGTCGGTCGCGACGGCCCGATCGACGCCGGCCTCGAACGCGGCCCGTCGCGCCTGGTAAGGGTGCAGCCCGAAGGACGGCTCCACGTGTTCGCGCTCGATGGCCTCCGGATCCTCCTCAGCGACCTCCTCGATATTCACGCCCCCACGCGTCGAGACCATGGCGACGGGCTGGGCGGCCCCACGATCCATCGTCACGCCGACGTACAGCTCGTTCGCGAACGCGATCGCCTCCTCCACGAGCACCCGGTCGACGCGGTAGCCCTTGAGCTCCATCCCGAGGATCCGATCGGCCGCCTCCCGAGCGGCGTCTTCGTCCTCGACGACCTCGATCCCGCCGGCCTTGCCTCGCCCGCCGACTTTTACCTGCGCCTTGATCGCGACGGGGTAGCCGAGCTCCCCCGCCGCCTCGAGACACTCCTCGACGGAGTTCGCAAGGCGGAACGACGGGGTCGGGATCCCCGCGTCGGCGAAGCGCCGCTTCGCCTGGTATTCGTGGAGTTTCATTGCGGAGATGCACGAAACTTGGACTAATTAGCCCTTGTATTTCCGAACGACCGGGCGACGACCACCCCCCTTAACTGAGTGGCGTAGCCCGGTCATTATCGGGTACGCGATGGCCGGGATAATAGTTTGATGGGTCTCTTACGTGGCATCAGCACCTTCTTGCCCGGAACCCCCTCGCCACGAATCGTAGACGAAGAACCCGATGATAAACACCAGTTGGACGAGCGCGAGGAGAAATACGTCGGCGCCTGGGACGAGCGGTGCATCGATCGTCCAGATCAACATGAATAGCGTGGGGATTGCCACGACGACGAGCTGGCCGATGCCCTTGGCGGAGGTAATCGGGTGTGCCATATTCAGGCCAATTGACCAGTATCCCTAATGAAACTAACTTCCATCGTCGTCATCCTCAATAACGCCTTCCTTTGCTGACCGCCAGATGTGACCGGGTGAGGACATATCTACGCAATCGACGCGGTCGTCCATGTCAAAATCCAAACGGTGGGCGGCGTATAGGGAGACTGTCCGATAAGACCAGTCGCCGCCGATTTTCATTAGTTCCGGGTCCAAACTTCCGGGAGGTAAACCGAGATCGATGCTCTCAAAAATCACCTCGCCCATGTAAACATTCAAAATCTGCTTGGTATTGTAGGTTGCGAATATTTGGACCTTCGACCCCTCATTCGGCCGTTTCAGGATTCAGCCGCCAAACCAGTGTATTCCCGATCATTTCACTCTCCACCTTCCCGTCTTCCTCGAGCTTACGTAGACGATAATCCGCGCCCTGTCGCGTGACGCCGACCGTTTCGGCGACCTTCGTGGTCGTCGCGTGGGGGGCGTGCTCCCGGATCGCCTCGAGGTAATC